>JAQVEQ010000052.1 GCA_028697875.1 Novosphingobium sp.
AGCATGTCGTCGGATTCGAACGCTATCGCGCCACGGTGGAATGGGTCACCGGCCCGTTGTCCGCGCAAGCCCTGGCGACCCAGACCTTCGGCCTCTATGTCGCGCTGCTCACTTTCTTCCCGCTGATCGGCGGATGGATGGGCGACCGCTGGACCAGCCGCCGCACAGCGGTGTCGCTCGGCGCGCTGCTAATGACCGGCGGCCACTTCGCCCTCGCCTTCGACGAAAGCTTCCTCCTCGCCCTCCTGCTGCTCATTCTCGGCGCGGGGCTGCTGCGCGGCAATCTCAAGGCCCAGATCAAGACGCTCTATGCCGAAGGGGACCGGCGGCTGGCCGACGCCTTCCAGGTCTATAGCTTCGTGGTCAATTTCGGCGCCTTCATCGCCCCCATCGCGACCGGCACCGTGGCCAACTATTACGGCTGGCACGCAGGGTTCGCGCTTGCCGGGTTCGGAATGCTGATCGGGCTGGTCGTCTATCTCGCCGGCTCGCGCCACCTGCCCCCCGACACAGCGAAGCAGCAGGCGATCGAACGCCATGCCCTGACCGCGCACGAGCGGCGCAACCTTATCGGCCTGGCGATGATGTGGCCGGTCTCGGTCTGCTTCTGGACGGCGCAGGCGCAAATCTGGAACGTCTACAACCTGTGGGTGCGGGACCATGTGGACCTGGTCGTCGGCCAGTTCGAAGTGCCGGTGCCGTGGATGCAGTCGCTCGACGGCCTCGCCCCGGCGATGTTCATCCCCTTCGTCGTCTGGCTCTGGCGCCAGCAGGCCAAGCGCGGGACGGAGCCCGGCATCTTCACCAAGATGGGCACCGGCTGCGTGATTTTCGCCGCGGCGGTCGTGTGGCTTGCCGCCGCGCCGCTCGTCGCCAATGCCGATGGCCGCGCACCACTGCTCTGGCCGGTCATGTTCCACCTGATTTCGAATTTCGGCGCAGTCTACTTCTCGCCGGTCATGCTTGCCCTGTTCGCCAGCCGCGCGCCTGCCGCGTGGCGGGGCACGGTGCTCGGCATCGAGGCGCTTTCCGCCTCGGTCGCCAGCATCCTCTCCGGCTACATGGGCGGCTGGTACGAGACCATGCCGCCGAGCCAGTTCTGGCTGACCAATGCCATGATCGTCGGCGGGGCCGGCTTCGCCGTGCTCGCCCTGCGCGGGCCGCTCGCGCGCTTTTTCGGCCCGGAAGAGGCAATGCCGGAGCCCGACGGCCAGACGCTCCCCGCCTGACCGGGCGGGCATGCACCGGGCCTGGGCGGGGGTTGCATCGCCGGGCCCGATCCGGCAGGGACCGTGCTGCAACGCACAATGGCCCGCACGACCCGACGGCATCCCGCCGCGAATGCCGGGCGCTCACGGAGATGAGATCATGAGCATTCCCGGCGCGGTCAGCCGCGACTGGCTTTCGAATCCGCGCGCCGACATCCTTGCCGGGATCGTCGTGGCGCTGGCGCTGATCCCCGAAGCGATCGGGTTCTCGATCATCGCTGGCGTCGATCCGCGCGTGGGCCTCTACGCCTCGGTCGCGATCGCCATCGTCGTCTCCTTCACCGGCGGCCGCCCCGGCATGATCTCCGCCGCGACTGCCGCCGTCGCCGTGCTGGTCACGCCGCTGGTGCGCGACCACGGGGTCGAATACCTCTTCGCCGCGACGATCCTGATAGGGATATTCCAGGCGCTGGCCGGGCTCGCGCGGCTCGACCTGCTGATGCAGTTCGTCTCGCGCTCGGTCATCACCGGCTTCGTCAATTCGCTGGCGATCCTGATCTTCATGGCCCAGCTGCCGCAGCTGACCGGCATGACATGGCACACTTACGCCATGGTCGCGGGCGGCCTCGCGATCATTTACCTGATGCCGCGCGTGACCAGGGCGGTACCCTCGCCGCTGATCGCGATTCTCGTCCTCTCGGCGATTTCCATCGCCACCCATGCCCCGGTCAACACCGTGGGCGACATGGGCCACCTGCCCGACGGGCTGCCGAGCTTCGCCCTGCCCCAGGTGCCGCTGACCTGGGAAACGCTGCACATCATCGCCCCCTATTCGGCGGCGATGGCGGCGGTCGGCCTGCTCGAATCGCTGCTGACCGCGCAGATCGTGGACGACATGACCCATACCGACAGCGACAAGCGCCGCGAATGCATGGGCCAGGGCGCGGCCAATTTCGTTGCCGCGCTGTTCGGCGGCATGGGCGGCTGCGCGATGATCGGCCAGTCGGTAATCAACGTGACGTCGGGCGGGCGCACCCGGCTATCCACTCTGACGGCGGGCGCGGTCCTGCTGGTCCTGCTGACGCTGCTCGGCCCGTGGGTCGGACAAGTGCCGATGCCCGCGCTGGTCGCAGTGATGATCATGGTGTCGATCGGCACATTCAGCTGGAATTCGATCCCCAACCTGCGCCGCCACCCGTGGCCGTCGTCGGTGGTGATGGTGACGACCGTGGTGGTCGTGGTCTGGACTCACGACCTGTCCATCGGCGTGCTGACCGGCGTGCTGCTGTCGGGCATCTTCTTTGCCGGCAAGGTCCAGCGCATGTTCCGCGTCGAACGGATCGAATCGGCCGACGGCGACACGGTGACGTTCGTCGTGTCGGGCGAGATCTTCTTCGCATCGGTCCAGCGCTTTACCGATGCCTTGCGGGTGAACAGCCCGGCGCGCCATGCGGTGATCGACGTGTCCAACGCGCACTTCTGGGACATCTCGGCCATCGACGCGCTCGACAAGGTCGTCGACCGCATGCGCCGCAACCGCCGGGCCGTGACCGTGATCGGAGTGAACAAGGCCAGCCAGGACCTGGTCGACAAATACGCCCTGCACGACAAGACCGGCGTCGAGATGGGCGCTTTCCCGCACTGAGCGGGCTGGAAAGCCTACTTGATGACGTCGGCCTCGTGCCAGACGACGGCCTGCGCGGCCTTCATGCAGTTTTCGGCCACGTCCCAGTTGATCGTGGGCGAGCCATAGAGCCGCCAGCCCTGCTCCAGCGCCTCGGACACGCAATCGCAAAAGGCGCGGTCGTCCTTGCCGGTCAGCAGGCGGTAGATCGGGCGGTCTTCGGGCGTCTGGTACATGGCCACCTGCCTTAGAGGATATATTTCGAAAGGTCGCTGTCGCCCGCGAGGCCGGCCAGCTTGTCGCTGACATAGGCGGCGTCGATCGTCACGGTCGAGCCCCTGCGGTCCTCCGCCTCGAAGCTCAGTTCCTCGAGCAGCTTTTCCATCACCGTCTGCAAGCGGCGGGCGCCGATGTTCTCGACGCTTTCGTTCACTTGCGCGGCGATCTTCGCCACTTCGCGCACCGCATCGGGCTTGAAGTCCAGCGTCACGTCCTCGGTCCCGATCAGCGCCTTGTACTGTTCGACCAGATTGGCCCGCGTGTCCGACAGGATCGACACGAAATCCTCTTCGCTCAGCGCTTTCAACTCGACACGAATCGGCAGGCGGCCCTGCAGTTCGGGCAGCATGTCGGCCGGCTTGGAAACATGGAACGCACCGCTGGCGATGAACAGCACGTGGTCGGTCTTCATCGGGCCGTACTTGGTGGCGACCGTGGTCCCTTCGATCAGCGGCAGGAGATCGCGCTGCACGCCCTCGCGGCTGACGGACCCGCCGCGCACGTCGGACACGGCGATCTTGTCGATCTCGTCGAGGAAGACGATCCCGTTGGTCTCGGCATTGGCGAGCGCGACCCGGGCGACATCGTCCTGGTCCATGCGCCGTTCCGATTCCTCCTCGACCAGCTTGTCCCACGCATCGGGCACCTTGAGCTTGCGCCGCTTGCGCGGGGCGCCGCCGAAGGCCTTGCCCATCAGGTCGCCGAGATTGATCATCCCGACATTGCCGCCCATCCCGGGCAGCTCCATCGGCATGGAGGGGGCATCCTCCACTTCGATCTCGACCTCGATATCGTTCATCGCGTTCTGCACGATGCGCTGGCGGAAGCTCTCGCGAGTCGCCTCGCTTGCGCCTTCGCCGACGAGGGCATTGAGCAGCCGCTCCATCGCGGCGTGGCTGGCGGCTTCGCGCACGGCTTCGCGGCGGCGGTCCTTTTCCAGCCGGATCGCCTCTTCGGCAAGATCGCGGGCGATCTGTTCCACGTCGCGGCCGACATAGCCGACTTCGGTGAACTTGGTCGCCTCGACCTTGACGAACGGGGCCTCGGCCAGCTTGGCGAGGCGGCGGCTGATCTCGGTCTTGCCGCAGCCGGTCGGCCCGATCATCAGAATGTTCTTGGGCGTGACCTCGTCGCGCAGTTCGGGGCCGAGCCGCTGGCGGCGCCAGCGGTTGCGCAGGGCCACGGCCACGGCCCGCTTGGCTTCCGCCTGGCCGATGATGTGTTCGTCGAGCGCGGCGACAATCGCCTTGGGGGTGAGGTTGTCGGTCATGAATCTCAGATGGTTTCGACCGTCACGCGGTCGTTGGTGAAGACGCAGATATCGGCGGCGACCTTCATCGCCTTGCGTGCGATCTCTTCCGCATCCGCTTCGTAGGAATCGAGCGCGCGGGCCGCGGCCAGCGCATAGTTGCCGCCCGAACCGATCGCGGCGATCTGCGAATCCGCGCCGCCTTCCGGTTCCAGCACGTCGCCGTTGCCGGTCAGCACCAGCAGCGCGTCCTTGTCCGCCACGATCATCAGCGCTTCGAGATTGCGCAGGTACTTGTCGGTGCGCCAGTCCTTGGCCAGTTCCACCGCCGAGCGCATCAGCTGGCCGCGGTACTGTTCCAGCTTCTTTTCCAGCCGTTCGAACAGAGTGAAGGCGTCGGCCGTCGCCCCGGCGAACCCGGCGATGACGTTCCCGCCCTCACCGATCCGGCGGACCTTGCGGGCGTTCGGCTTCATCACCGTGTTGCCCATGGAAACCTGCCCGTCGCCGGCGATCACGGTCTTGCCGTTCTTCTTGACGCCGATGATGGTGGTGCCGTGCCACTGGACCAGGCCGTGGCTGTTGTCGGAAGATGAACTCATGATGGCGGGGATATGGGCCGCGCCGCGCCGAGGTTCAAGCCGTCAGGATCAGGAACCGGCAGGCGGAGCCGCGCCGACAGCGCCGATATTGCCGAACAGGTCCTGCAGGAAGGTGCGGTCCTTGCCCAGCGTCTTGGTCTTGTCGCTTTCGGGGTCGAGCTTGACCACCTGTTCCATGCCCGAGCGATCGACGGCGGTCACGTTGCCCGCGCGGTCGAAGTGGACGGCGAAGACCGAATGGTCCTTGATCTTGGGCGAACGGAACGGCTTCTGGCGCGTGTCGCTCGACACGTAATACCAGGTGTCGGCACCGTACTGGCTGGCGAAAGTCGGCTGGCCCAGCGTGCCTTCGACCGATTGCTTGTTGTCGATACCGGGATGGACGGAATCGAGCAGCACCTCTTCGGGGAGGTAGCCGCGCTTTTCCTTGATCGTGGTGCAGCCTGCCGCAAGCGTCGCCGCCGCCAGCGCCGCAACCAGCCCGATCCGCCCGAAAGCCTTCATCCCTGCATCTCCGATCCGTCACATGACGGAGCCGATTGCCTTCGCCGCAATGGCTCCTATAGGGGCGTGAGCCTTAAGGCCCATTGGCCCGCCGTGCAATGGCGCTTGACGCCGCCGCCTTGAATTGTCCCTGAATGAGGGTGCCGTTACCCATGTCCTGGCTTTCCCGCCTGTTCCGCAATCGCCCCGACCCGCGCGACGCGCTGCGCCCGCTGTGGCACCGCGTGGTGGAAATCGCGCGCGAACGGCAATGGTATGCCGAACACGGCGTGGCCGACACTGTGGCCGGGCGCTTCGACATGATTACAGCGGTCTTGTGCCTGGTGCTGATCCGCCTCGAACGCGAGCCCGAGCTGAAGGAACCGCCGGTGCTGCTGACCGAACTGTTCGTGGCGGACATGGATGGGCAGCTGCGCGAATCCGGTGTCGGCGACGTGGTGGTGGGCAAGCACATTGGACGGCTGATGTCGGTGCTGGGCGGCAGGCTCGGCGCCTATCGCGATGCCCTGCGCGAACCGGGCGACGAAGCACTGGCCGCCGCGATCGTCCGCAATCTCAGCCTTGTCGACGGGGCCGACGCGGCGCAAACCGCCCGGGCGCTGCGGCAGCTGGAACAGGACCTGGCAGCGATGGACGCGGCCACGCTGGTCGCGGGAAGGATCGAACGGTGACGGACAAGGCGCAAGGCCCGGCCAGCGAGTTTTCCCGGCCGGTCGACCGTGCCCGCATGGGCGACGGGATGCGGCATCTGGTGGCGGACGAGCGCGAACGCGCGGCCCTGACCAGACGTTTCGGCCTCGTCTCGCTCGACCGGCTGGAAGCCGACATCGCGCTCGAAGCCGATGGCGATGCGGTCATGGCCAGCGGAACGATGCGCGCCGCATTCGTCCAGAGCTGCGCCGTATCGGGCGAGGACCTGCCGGTAACGGTGGAGGAACCGCTCGCCTTCCGTTTCGCGCCCACGGACGCCTATCGCCCGGACGAGGAAATCGAACTGTCGGAAACGGATTGCGACACGATCGAATACGACGGCGCCGCTTTCGACCTTGGCGAAGCGGTGGCGCAGAGCCTCGCCCTGATGATCGATCCCTATGCCACCGGCCCCAATGCCGAACAGGCGCGCAAGGATGCCGGCCTGCTGGGTGAGGAACAGGCCGGGCCGTTTGCCGCGCTGGCCGCGCTCAAGCCCGGCAAGAAGGAATAGCGCCAGCCGGAACACCCGTCATTGCGAGGAACGCTCGCAATGACGGAGCGCGAAGGCTTTCCTCAGAACGGAATATCGTCGTCGAAATCGTCGCCGGCAGGCTTGCTGCCGTCCGACGAACCGCCGACGAAAGCGCCAGTGTCCTGGCCCCAGCCGCCACCGGAAGAACCGCCGCCGGAAGAGCCGCCGCCCGACGAACCGCCGCGGTCGTTGCCCCAGCCGCCGCCACGCTGGCCGCCACCGCCGGAACCACCGCCGCCCTGCGCGCCGTCGAGCATGGTCATCACCGCGCCCGGGCCCTGCAGCACGACCTCGGTCGTGTAGCGGTCGTTACCCGACTGGTCCTGCCACTTGCGGGTGCGCAGCTGGCCTTCGATGTAGACCTTGCTACCCTTGCGCAGATAGCGTTCGGCCACACCGACCAGCCCTTCGCTGAAAATGGCAACCGTATGCCATTCGGTGCGTTCCTGGCGTTCGCCGGTGTTGCGGTCCTTCCAGTTTTCCGAAGTGGCAATGCGCAGGTTGCACACGCGCCCGCCGTTCTGGAAGCTGCGGACTTCCGGGTCGGCCCCGAGGTTGCCCACCAGGATGACCTTGTTGACGCTGCCTGCCATTGATTTCCCTCTCGCGGATTAGAGTCCGAGCGCGACCGCGCTCCAATAGGTGATTCCCGCGAAGACGTAGGCCAATCCGAAGAGATAGAGCAACATGAAGGCGGGCCATTTCCACCCGTTTGTTTCACGCCGGGCGACCGCGATCGTGGACAGGCATTGCGGCGCGAAGACGAACCAGGCGAGGAAGGCCAGCGCCGTGGGCAGGCTCCAGCGCGCGGAGAGCTGTTCCGTCAGGGCCGTTGCCGCCTGGTCCTCGTCGTCCGCAGCGACGGCATAAGTCGTCGCCAGCGAGGAAACGGCGACTTCGCGCGCGGCCATGGCCGGGACCAGCGCCAGCGCAATCTCGTGGTTGAAGCCGATCGGCCTGACCACCACTTCCAGCCCTTGGGCGATATGGCCCGCAATCGAAGAGTCGACCTGGCTTTCGCCCGGCGCGGCCTTGGGGAAGCTCAGCAGCAGCCAGAGCACGACCGTCGCCGTGAAAATGATCGTGCCCGCGCGGCGCAGGAAGATCCACGCCCGCTGCCACAGGCCGATCGCCAGGTCGGACAGGCGCGGCAACTGGTATTTGGGCAGTTCCATGATGAAGCCACTCGCCGCGCCCTTGGTTACCGAACGGCGCAGTACCAGCGCCACCAGCATGGCGCCGACGATCCCGGCGACATAGAGCGCAAACAGCACCAGCCCCTGCAAGCCAATGCCCCAGCCGACAGTGCGGTTGGGAATGAAGGCGGCGATAATCACCGCATAGACCGGCAGGCGCGCCGAACAGGTCATCAGCGGCGCGACGAGGATCGTCGTCAGCCGGTCCTTCGGATCGGCGATGGAACGGGTCGCCATGATGCCGGGAATGGCGCAGGCGAAGCTGGACAGCAGCGGGATGAAGCTGCGCCCCGAAAGGCCGACATAGGCCATCAGCCGGTCCATCAGGAACGCGGCGCGGGCCATGTAGCCGGTCGCCTCCATCGTCAGGATGAAAGCGAAGAGAATCACGATCTGGGGCAGGAAAACGACCACCGAACCGACGCCCGACAGCACGCCCTGGGTCAACAGGTCGCGGACGAAGCCGGCCGGCAGGTTCGCGTTGGCGAGGTCTATCAGCCGGCTCACCACGCCGTCCAGCACATCGGCGAACGGCGTCGCCCAGGCGAACACGGCCTGGAAGATGACGAACAGCAGCGCGAACAGGATCGGTGGGCCGAGCCAGGGGTGCAGCAGCAGATTGTCCATCCGCGAATGGAGCCGGTGCTGCGCGGTTTCGGAAAGGATCGCGCCTTGCGCGATATTGTGCGCCGCCAGCCGCCGTTCCGGCAGGGTGATATGCGGGCGGGGATGGGCGTGGGGATCGGCCTCGGCCTTGCATTCGGCCCGGGCGATCGCGTCGGTCAGTTCGGCCAGCCCCTTGCGGCGCACCGCCACGGTCGGGATGACCGGCACGCCAAGCGCCTGTTCCAGCGCCTTGGGATCGAGCACCAGCCCGTCCCGCTCCGCCAGGTCGAGCATGTTGAGCGCGACAATCGTCGGCCGCCCCAGTTCGATCACTTCCTGCGCGAAGACCAGGTGCTGTTCGAGATTCGAGGCGTCGAGCACGATCACCAGCACTTCGGGCTGCGCCTGGCCCGGGAATTCGCCCAGGATGACCCGGCGCGTTACTTCCTCGTCCGGGCTGGTCGCGTCGAGTCCGTAACTGCCCGGCAGGTCGACCAGTTCGACCGGCTCGCCCGACGGCAGCACCAGCCGGCCGGCCTTCCGCTCCACCGTGACGCCGGGATAGTTGGCGATCTTCTGCCGCGCACCGGTCAGCGCGTTGAACAGCGCGCTTTTCCCCGCATTGGGATTGCCTACCAATGCGGTCGTGCGCATCCGCGTCATAGCGCCTCGACCTGCATCGCCTGGGCGTGAATCCGGCGGATCGCCACGCTCATCCGCCCGACCATGACCGCGAGGGGATCGCGCCCGGAAAAGACGCCGCGATGCGCCACTGCGACCCGCGCCCCTTCGTCGAGGCCCAGCGCGCGCAGCCGCTGCCCTTCATCGGGGGCCAGCAGCGACCAGTCGATCGCAGTAATGCGAGCCCGCTTGCCGATCGGGAGTTCCTCGAGAGTCATGCCCGATCCGCTGCCAGATTCTGCCGCATATTGCAACTGGTTCGCATTAAAAGAATCGCTATCGCTTTCAACGGGCCGGATAGCGCAGCCGGCCGAGGAAGCGGGTCACGCTGAAATGGTTTCCAGCCTGCGGCACGATCCGGGCCTTGGCCTTCTCGAATCGGATAATGCCTGCAATCCGGCGCTCGAGAAAGGCTTTCGTTTCCGCCTTGCCCGCGCTTTCATCGTCGACGAACACGGCCAGCGTCGCGGCATAGATCCCGGCCAGCACGGTGCGCTTGGTGTAATGGTTGAAATCGCTCGCCGTGTCGCCGGCGAGACGCCACATCAGGTCGGCGCTGTGCCAGCCCCGCTTGAGCGCGGCGGCGGCGTTCCGGGGCATGGCGAAGATCGCCAGCGCGCGCCGCACCGCCTCTTCCCGCCCCGCGACGGCATCGAGCCGGAACTGCACCAGCTGCCGGATCCGTTCCCGCACGGGCAAGACAGCCAGCGCCCCGGCCGGCAAGGCCTGCGCCATGGCCGCGTCGATCCCGTCGATCCAGGCGCCGATCATGTCCATCGCGCCGCCGGGAAAGGCGATCCGGGCGACCGCGGGGGCAATGCCCGCCTGCCCGGCCGCGGTTTCGAGCGCCGTCTCGCTCCACCCGTCGAATGCGGCGTTGTCCGCGATCAACGGCGCCAGCAGCGCGCGGATATCGTCGAGCGTCGGGTCACCGGTCGCGATCTGGCCCATCTTTAGAAACTCGGCCCGTAGACGCGGCTGTCCTCGCGCTCCTCCGGGGATTTCGCCCGTGCCTGGATTTCGGACAGGGTATTGCTCGTCGGTCCCTGCAACTCGGCGTAGTCGCGTGCCGACCGGCCGGAGTTGTCGGGCCGGTCGGGGTTGGCCCCGGCCTTGAGCAACGCGCGCATGATCGGGATGTCCTTGCGGTGGACCGCCAGGATCAGCGGCGTTTCGCCGGTATCGTTGGCATCGTCGACCCGCGCGCCGTTGGCGATCAGTTCGTTCGCGCCTTCGACGAAGCCGAGCCGGACGGCGATCACCAGCGGGGTCACGCCGTGCTTGTCGCCGATATTCGGATTCGCCCCGTGCTGCAGCAGGAAGCGGGTCCACGTGAGGTCGCGGCGGGCCACGACGATATGCAGCGCGCTTTCGCCCGAAGTCACGTCGCGCGTGTTGACGATCGTCGTGCCCGGTTCGTTGAGATACTTGGTCGCGGTTTCGCCGTCGGCCTTCTTGACCGCGTCGAGGAACTTGTAACTGTCGGAAAACTGGGCCTGGGCCGCGGCAGGCAGGATCATCATGCCCGCGAACAGTGTCAGCGCCAGTTTCCTCCACGCCCCGACTGTGGTCACCGCCATGTCTCCTTCATATTCGCGCAGTAAAAGGGGACTCACCCCTTGCCGTCGCCGGGTTAGCAGAGCATGAACCGTCGCGCCATGACCAAGCGCCTGTTTCCCGCCCTGTGCCTCTCCCTTGCCGCCGCCCTGGCTCTTTCCGGCTGCGACGGCTCCCCATCCGCCAACGGCCCGCAAGGCCGCCCGCCGCTGGCCGACGCGCGGATCGGCGGCCCGTTCACTCTGATCGACAAGGACGGGAAGGCGGTCCACTGGTCCGACTTCGACGGGCGCTATCGCATCGTCTATTTCGGCTACACCTTCTGCCCCGACGTCTGCCCGTTCGACATGCAGAACCTGATGCAGGGCTTCGCGCTTTTCGCGAAGCAGCACCCGGATCTCTCCGGTCAGGTCCAGCCGATGTTCATTTCGATCGATCCCGAGCGGGATACGCCCAAGGCCGTCGGTGAATTCACCGGGGCCTTTTCCGACCGCCTGCTGGGCCTGACCGGCACGCCCGAACAAGTCGCCGCGGCGGCCAAGGCATTCAGCGCCTACTACAAGAAGGGCGAGGATTCGCCCGGCGGCGGCTACCTGATGGACCACAGCCGCGGGACCTACCTGATGGGCCGCCAGGGTGAACCGATCGCGCTTGTCCCGGTCGATGCCGGACCGGAAGCGGTTGCTGCGGAACTGGAAAAATGGATACGTTGAGACCCCGGTTCTGGGCCCTGCCGCTGGCCGAGCTGACCCGTGCCGAATGGGAAGCCCTGTGCGACGGGTGCGGCCAGTGCTGCCTGCACAAGCTGGAAGACGCCGACACCGGCGAAATCATGCCGACCAACGTCGCTTGCAAGCTGCTCGACATCTCGACCGCCCGCTGCAAGGACTACCGCAACCGCAAGGCCTATGTGCCCGACTGCCTGCGGCTGACCGCGCGCAATGTCGGGCAGCAGTACTGGCTGCCCAGGACCTGCGCCTACCGCCTGCGCGCGGAAGGCGAGCCCTTGCCTTCCTGGCACTATCTCCTGTCCGGCAGCCGGGAGACCGTGCACGAGGCAGGGGCTTCGATCGTCGGGCGGGTCATTTCGGAAACCGATGCCGGGCCGCTCGAACATCACATGGTCGACTGGCCCGAAGTGGCGAACGGGCCGGGCACATGATCGACTGGCTGCTCCGGACGAGCGAGCCGCCATCGCTACCGCTCGCCGGGCGCACCGTCCCCATCGCCTTGCGCCGCCACGCGCGCGCCACCCGCATGACCTTGCGCCTCGCCCCGGACGGCAGCGAAGTGCGCGTGACCCTGCCGCAATGGGGCCGCACTATCGACGCGCTGGAATTCGCCCGCTCCCGGTCCCGCTGGCTCGAAAGCCAGATGGCGCGGATTCCTTCCGTCATCCCGCCCGCGCCGGGGGGGCTGCTGCATCACTGCGGCCGTCCCTTGCGCGTCGCCTGGTCGCCGGATCTGCCGCGCAAGCCGCGCATCGCGGACGGCGAAGTGCGGGTCGGCGGGCCGGAATCCGGCCTTGCCGCGCGCCTTCGCCGCTGGCTGGAACAGGAGGCACTGGCCCTGATGGGCGGCGACCTGGCCCATTACTGCGCCCGCACCGGCGTCTCTGCGCCCGCCCTGCGCCTGTCCCGCGCCCAGCGCCGCTGGGGCAGTTGCGCGGGCGACGGGACGATCCGGCTCAACTGGCGGCTGGTGCAGGCCCCGTGCGAAGTCCGCCGCTCCGTCGTCGCGCACGAAGTGGCCCATCTCGTCCATTTCGACCATTCGCCCGCCTTCCACGCCCTGCTGCGCGAGATCTTCGAAGGCGATCTTCCCGCCGCCAATGCCTGGCTCAAGCGCGAAGGGCGCGGTCTCTACGCAGCGTTCGGCTGATCGGGCGCAGCCTGCATGAATCGCTGGCTATGGCGGGGCGCGCTCCCTATCTAGGCGCGCATGAGCTTCTGGCGGAACATCTCCCCTACCCGTGCCATCCGCGATTTCACGCGCGAATTCATGCGGCCCACCCCCTATCGCTGGCCGATCATGGGGGCTTCCGCCCTTGCCACTTTCACCATCTTCTCGGTCATGTGGCACGAAGAGGCGGTCGGCCCGCCGCCGCGCCCCGAAGTGACCTATATCACCACTTTCGCCCCGAACCGCAGCGATGCCGAAATCGCCGCGTCCAACCGCCTCAACCAGGAACGGCAGGACAAGCTCGCCGCCGAACAGGCCGCGCGCGACGAAATGGTGAAAGGCATCTACCGCACCCTCGGCCGCATGTCGGGGATGGACGTCGACAAGATCGAACGCGACGCGGCGGCCGAACAGGCGGCGGAAGAACGCGCCGAGACCGAACGCCGCGCCGCCATGCAGGACAATCGCACCACGCAGGACGGGACCGTTGCCGCGCAGTAGACCGGACGAAGCCTGGCTGGCGTCGGCCGCCCGGCTGGCCGCGCGCGGACGGCCCGTCAGCCGCCCGAACCCGGCGGTGGGCGCGGTGATCGTGAAGGACGGCGTGGTCGTGGGGCAAGGCTGGACCCGCCCCGGCGGCCGTCCCCATGCCGAAGCCGAAGCGCTGGCCATGGCAGGCGCGGCGGCGCGCGGGGCCACGCTCTACGTCACGCTGGAGCCGTGCGCCCACCAGAGCGCGCGCGGCCCTTCGTGCACTTCGCTGATCTGCGAATCGGGCGTGGCGTGCGTGGTCGCCGGGGTGGAAGATCCCGATCCGCGCACGGCGGGCGACGGCTTTGCCCGGCTGCGCGCGGCGGGGATCGACGTGCACCTGTTGCCGCTGCCCGCCGCCGGGACCAGTCTCGAAGGCTATCTCATGTTGCGGCGGGAGGAACGGCCGCACGTCACGCTCAAGCTGGCGACCTCGCTCGACGGATGCATCGCGCTGGCCGACGGCACCAGCCAGTGGATCACGGGCGAATCCGCCCGCGTCCATGTCCATGCGATGCGGGCGCAAGCCGATGCGATCCTCGTCGGCGGGGGCACGCTGCGCGCCGATTCGCCGCGGCTGGACGTGCGGCTCGAAGGGCTCGAAGCGCGCAGCCCGGAACGCTGGGTGCTGACGCGCGGCGCGGCACCCGATGGCTGGCGCGCGCTCCCGTCCCCGCAAGCAATTTCCACGATGGCGGACGTGCAATACCTGTTCGTCGAAGGCGGGGCGGAATGCGCTGCCGCCTTCCTCAAGGCAGACCTCGTCGACCGGCTGTTGCTCTACCGTGCGCCCATCGTGATCGGCGCGGGCCGCCATGCCATCGGCGATATCGGGCTGGCCGATCTCGGCTCTGCCCACGGGCGCTGGCGGATGAGCGACCGGCGCACGCTTGGCAGCGACACTCTCGAAACCTATGAGCGCACTCGGCCCTGAGGCCGGCGAAAGGGAAACAGGCTCCATGTTCACAGGCATCGTCACCGCCATCGGCACGATCAAGGAAAGCGAATCGCGCGGCGACCTGCGCGCCACGATCGCCTGCCCCTACGATCCGGCGCATATCGCCATCGGCGCTTCGATCGCCTGTTCGGGCGTCTGCCTGACCGTGATCGAACGCGGCGGCAGCGCGGGCGATGCCTGGTTCACAGTCGACATTTCCGGCGAAACGCAGACCCGCACCGTGCCGGGCCGCTGGACGGCGGGCACGCGGCTCAACCTCGAACCGGCGCTCAAGCTGGGCGACGAACTGGGCGGTCATATCGTGACCGGCCATGTCGACGCGGTCGGCACCGTGGCCGCGCTCGCGCCGGAAGGCGATTCGACGCGCCTGACCATCGCCGCGCCCAAGGAAATCGCCGCCTATATCGCGCCCAAAGGCTCGATCACGGTCGACGGCGTCTCGCTGACGGTCAACGCGGTGGACGACCAGCCGGACGGCTCGGTCCATTTCGGGCTCAACATCATCCCCCACACGGCGGCGGTGACGACACTGGGCACCCTGCAAGCAGGCAGCGCGGTCAACCTGGAGATCGACGTTCTCGCCCGTTACCTCCAGCGGATGCAGAGCCTGCGGGCCTGAGATCGGCGTCATTGCACGCGTAACGCAGGCGGGCCGCACGGCACCGCCATGCGCAATGACGATCCGATTTTCCTACAGCCCCCGGTCCGTGCCAGACGGGGGCCATGTGCCGTACCCGCTCCCCCTTGCTCCGCCCGGAAACACAGCACGGAACGCAATTTTGGAAAGTCACACCCCGATTCACACAAGTGCCTGTTACCAATCGGGAAAAGGCCCAATATCCGGCGTACAAAAACGCCGGATTGCGTCACCCTTGGCTACCCACACGGCCCGCGCATAAGGCAACGGCCGCTCCCCATCGGGGAACGGCCGCCGTTTCGTGCTTGCGCGAAGTCAGCCGCGCCGGATCACCCGGCGACGTCGGCCAGCGCGTCGATGAATTTCTGGATATTGCCCTTGGTCAGGCCCGCCACGTTGATGCGGCTGGTGCCCGCCATGTAGACGCCGTGATCCTCACGGATCTTGAGCACCTGTTCCGGGCTGAGGCCGAGGATCGAGAACAGCCCGTTCTGGGTGCCGAGCGGGG
>JAQVEQ010000053.1 GCA_028697875.1 Novosphingobium sp.
CGCAAGACCTGCGCCTATCAGGACATCAACTACGGTTGGGCCCAGTCCTACTCGATCCCGGGCGGCGACCTGTTCGTGACGCAGCAGCACAACTATCGTGCCAAGCAGTACACGCAGGAATTCCAGCTGATCGGTTCGATCGGCGATTATGTCGAGTACACCGGCGGCCTCTATTACTTCAAGGAAACCGGTTCGCACCTGCAGGAGCAGCAGATCGCGGCGTCGACTTTCCTCGCCCCGTATACTTACGTCTCGACCTCGCGCCTGGTCGATGCCAAGTCGATCTCCAAGGCGGCGTACCTCCAGGTCACGCTGACGCCGCCGGTGCTCGAAGAACGGCTCAAGCTGACCCTGGGCGGCCGCTATACCGAGGACAAGCGGACGGCGATCCGCAACCAGGCGTTTTTCGGTTTCCCGTTCGAGGTTGACGTCAGCAACCGGCAGAAGTTCCACAACTTCAGCCCTTCGGTGAACCTGGCGATGCAGTGGACGCGCGACCTGATGACATACGTCCGCTATTCGCGGGGGTACAAGGCTGGCGGTTCGGCCGAATCCGCTCTCGACTTCACGACGGCCACTTATGGGCCGGAAAAGGTCGAGGCGTGGGAAGCTGGCCTCAAGTCGCAGTTCCTCGATCGCAAGGTCACTTTCAACGCCTCGCTGTTCTACAACAAGTTCAAGAACCTGCAGGTGGACTTCGGGGTCGATCCTTACGACCTGACCAAGGTGGCGACGGCCAATGCCGGCCGCGCCGAGATCAAGGGCGTCGAAGTCGAACTGGAAGTGCGCCCCGTGCGCAGCGCCGGGTTGCGGGTCACTTATGCCTATCTCGATCCGAAGCTGAAGCAGATCCTGGCACCGGCCGGGACGCTGTTCGACCCCGCTCTCAACACGTTTTCGCCGGTTGATGTGGGCGACGACGTCACCAGCTACTTCACTCTGCCGTTCGTGCCGAAGAACTCGGTCACGGTGTCGGGTGACTGGACCGTGCTCGACGATGGCGAACGTACTCTGACGGCCTATGCGTCCTATATGTACCAGGGTTCGATGTACACGTCGTCCGTCGCGGGTCCGGGTGTCGCAGGCCGCGAATACTGGAAGAGCCAGGCACGCGAGGTGGTGAATGCCCGTCTCGTCTGGAAGCAGCCGATCGAGGATGTCGACGTGTCGTTCGCCGTCTTCGTCAACAACCTGTTCGACCGCCGCGCGCGCGAATTCGTGATCGGCGTCGGGCAACAGGTGCCGAACTCGCCGTATCCGGCGGGCTATTTCTCGCAGACCGCACCTTATTCGGAACCGCGTGTGATCGGGGCCGAAATCAAGGCCTCGTTCTGATAACCTGAAACGATCTCCGGCCCGGGCGAATACTTGTCCGGGCCGGATGGTCCCAATCAATGGCGGTGAGCCGGGGCCGCCCCGATCAATGGCCGAAGAACCGCGCATCCTCAGCCGGGCACAGGCCGGCAATATCGAAGCTTCGATACTCGAATGGCGCTGGCCCTCGGTGGTCGACTACACCAGCCGCACGACCAGCCTGACGGTCGAGATGTCCCTGCCGCCCTACAATTCGAGCGGGGCAGCCTGTTTCCCCGACGTCGATCCCAATCGTTTCTGCTTCATGGGCAGCATCTTCATCCGCTACCCGGGATACGCCGTGCGCGGGCGCGGGTCGGGCGGACGTATCCGGCTGCTGCGTTGCAGTTTCGACGAGCCCACGACCGCCCGTCTGCTGGCGGGCCGGCCGGAACCCTCGCTGGAAACGCTTCAGCACCTCCTCAACGTCCGCAGTGCGGATGTTCGTGCCATCCTCGGCCTCGTCCAGCGCGAACTGGACATGGAAACGGGCCCTTCGGAGCCGGTCCTGGCATCGCTCGGGACCTTGCTGGAAGTGGCGGCCGCCCGCGTTCTGGCCGATGCACGCAGTCCCGTGACCCGGAAAGGGACTCTGGCCGACTGGCAATTCCGGCGGATCTGGGACCAGCTGGCTTCGTGCAACGGGCGCATCGAAGTGGATGCGCTGGCGCACAGTTGCGGCATCAGCACCCGCCAGTTGCAGCGGCAATTCGCCAGCCTGACGGGCAATACCGTCTCGGAATACATGCGCATGTTCTGGGTCGAACGCTGCAAGGCGATGCTGGTCGAAACCGACATGCCGCTGAACGAGATTTCCCAGGCCCTGAACTTCTCCCATCCCAGCACGTTCTCGCGTGCGTTCCGTCAGGCGACGGGCATGACGGCTTCGGGCTTCCGCAAGGCGTTCCGGCACGGGCCATCCCAAACTAGTGGCACAGCGGGTTTATAATGTCGTATATGGTTCATGAGGAATCTTAGGCTTCTTCGCCGCCAGTTGCTAAATCTGGCGACCGATAAGTTACTTCGCAGGAGTAGATGCTGATGAAAGTTCACGTCAATCTGGACGTCTGTCAGGGGCACGCCAAGTGCGAGGACCTTTGCCCCGAAGTGTTCGCCACGGACGCCGTCGAAGGCAAATGCGTCATCAAGGACCCCGAGGTTCCCGCCGGACTGGAAGAAAAGGTGCGTCTGGCAGTACGCAATTGCCCGGAAGGCGCCCTGCGCGTTTCCAATGCCAAAGGGAGCAAGTAATGACCCTTCACTTCCAGCCTCCGCCGCCCGACCATGTGCCGCCGGAACTGATTGTCGATTTCGACTTCTTCAAGATTCCCGAAGGCGTCACCGATCCGGCTGAAATCTGGCACGGCCTGATCCGCCGCGGTGTGCCGAAGATCTTCTATACGCCCCACAACGGCGGGCATTGGGTCTTCACCGATTACGACGATATCGTCGAAGGCTACCGCAATTACGAGATCTTCTCGACCTATCAGACGCCGGTCCCGCCGATCGAACCCTTCCCGGTGATGCAGCCGCAGGGCGTCGATCCGCCAGAGCACAACGTCTTCCGCCGCCTGATGGCGCCGATGTTCACCCCGGTCGCCGTGCGCGGCATGGTCGAGGAGTTGGAAGAACGGGCGAAAGGCCTGATCGACCAGTTCGCCGACAAGGGGGGCTGCGACTTCATTTCCGACTTCGCGGCGAAATACCCGACCGGCACGTTCCTGTTCCTGTTCGGCTTGTCGGAAGACCGGCTGCCTGAATTCCTCGAACTGGCAAAGGTGTTCTTCCGCAGCACCGATCCGGAGGAGCGGGCGAAGAACGTGACCGACATCTACGCTGTTCTCGAGATTCTTTTCCGCGAGAAGGAAAAGAACCCCGGCAACGATATCGCCAGTGCGATCGTCACCGCGCGGGACGCCGAAGGCAAGCAGCATCCCTGGCAGGACATCCTCAACTGCGGGTTCCTGCTGTTCGTTGCGGGGCTGGATACGGTCACCAACACGCTGGCCTACATCTGGCGCTACCTGGCGACCACGCCCGAGGCGCGGCAGCATTTCCGCGAGCGGCTGGACGATCCCGATGCGTTCCTGCGGGCGATCGAAGAGCTGTTCCGGATCAACTCGGTCTCGAACCTCTTCCGCCGGATTACGCACGATGTCGAATACAAGGGCATCCAGTTCAAGCAGAACGACCGCGTGATCCTGCCCAATACGCTGGCCAACCGCGATCCGGACGTGTTCGAAAACCCGAACGCGATCGATCTCGACCGCACGGTCAACACGCACGTCACGTTCGGCGTGGGGCCGCACCGCTGCGTCGGTTCGCACCTTGCCAAGCGCGAAGTGATGGTTTCGATGCAGGAGTGGCTGCGTCGTATTCCCGATTTCCAGCTCGATCCGAACGAGCCGCCTTCCGGTGTGTTCGGCGGGTCCGTGATGGGATTTGAATCGCTCAAACTCGTCTGGTGATCGGGCTGGGCCGTGCCTTCCGGGCACGGCCGGCACAATCCGGACGTATCATGACGGGCGGAGGCCATGCCTCTGCCCGTCTTGTCTTTTTTGCGCCCTCGCGGCTTCTCCGGGCCGGTTCGCTCTGGTCATCCGGAATTGCTCGGAAAACTGGTGATCTCCTGCGCTCAACGCTGCCATCAGGCATGTGTCCGAGCATAGCGGCCGGCTGTCAGGAGAAGGAGCCGATGAAGGTTTTTGGCAATCAGGACTCGTGTCAGGCGCGTGCCTGGTGCGAGGGCATCTGGCCCGAAGGGGCGTTGCGCCTTTCGCACAAGGGGGGCGAGGTATGACCGGGCAGTTCATGCCGTTGCCGCCGGACCACGTGCCGCCCGAACTGATGGTCGATTTCGACCTGTTCGCAATTCCCGAAGGGGTCACCGACCCGGCCGAGATCTGGCACGGCCTCGTCCGCCGCGAGGTGCCGCATATCTTCTATACTCCCCGCAATGGCGGGCACTGGGTGTTCCTGAATTACGACGACATTGTCGCAGCCTATCGCAATTCCGACGTGTTCTCGAGCCACCAGGCCTCGATGCCGCCGATGGAAGAGTGGCCGGTCCTGCAGCCGGTCGGTGTCGATCCGCCGGACAACATGGCTTTCCGCCGCCTGCTTGCGCCGATGTTCACGCCCAAGGCGGTGCGCGAGATGACGGACGAGTTGCGGCGGCGTTCGTCCGCCCTGATCGAAGGTTTCGCCGGCAAGGGGCGCTGCGACTTCATCGCCGATTATGCGGAGAAATTCCCGACCTCGGCGTTCCTCTACCTGTTCGGCCTGCCGGAGGAGCGGCTCGACGAGTTCCTGGCGCTGGCCAACGTGTTCTTCCGCAGCAACGACCCCGCCGCGAAGGGCGAGGTGATCGGCAAGATCTTCGCCGAACTCGAAGTGTTCTTCCACGAGAAGGAGAAGAACCCCGGCAACGACATCGCCAGCGCAATCCTGGCCGGACGCGATGCGAACGGCGATCCCTTTGCCTGGAAGGACATGCTGAACTGCGGGTTCCTGCTGTTCGTCGCCGGGCTGGATACCGTGACCAACACGATGGCCTATGTCTGGCGCTACCTGGCGACGACTCCGGCGGCGCGGCGGCATTTTCGCGAGCGGCTGGACGATCCCGATGCGTTCCTGCGCGCGATCGAGGAACTCATGCGGATCAATGCCGTCTCCAATATCGTCCGCAGGATAAAGCAGGATTGCGAATACAAGGGCGTGCAATTGCGCCGCAACGACCGGGTGGCCTTGCCCAACACACTCGCCAACCGCGATCCCCGCGTGTTCGCCGATCCGCAGGCCATCGATCTCGATCGCGAAGTCAACGTGCACGTCACGTTCGGCGTGGGGCCGCACCGATGCGTCGGTTCGCATCTCGCCAAGCGCGAGATCATGGTCTCGCTCCAGGAATGGCTGCGCCGCATTCCCGATTTCGAACTCGATCCGCACGATCCGGCCTCCGGCGTGTTCGGCGGGTCGGTCATGGGGTTTGAGAAGCTGAACCTCGTCTGGTAATCGCAGGGGCCATGACGTCCCTTACGCACCATACCGCTACGATCAACGGCATCTCGATGCACTATGTCGAGCAGGGGCAGGGCCCCGTGCTCGTCCTGTGCCATGGCTTCCCCCACACATGGTACAGCTGGCACCGCCAGATCGGTCCGCTGGCCGAGGCCGGCTGGCGGGTCGTCGTGCCCGACATGCGCGGCATGGGCCAGACGGAAGGTCCGCCCGATCCCGAAGCCTACGACTGCGCGCAGACGGCCGGGGACCTTGCCGCGCTGGTCGAACACCTGGGGGAGGCGCAGGCGGTCTTTGCCGGGCTCGATTTCGGCATTTTCGCGATCTACGACCTGGCCCATCTCCACCCCGAACGGGTGCGGGCGGTAATCGCGCTGGAAAACCCGCATTATCCCGACCGGCCCGACGTGACCCCGCTGGAAGAGGCGGCGGAATGGGCGAAGGACCACTTCGTCCACATCGAATACTTCCGCGAGCCGGGCGTGGCCGATGCCGATCTCGCCGCCGCGCCGCGCACTTTCCTGACCCGCGTGTTCTACGCGCTGTCGGGCGATTACCATTACCTCGACGTGTGGAAGCACCCGCCGGGCACGACCTATCTCGACGCCTTGCCCGAAGCGCCGCCGTTTCCGTGGAAATGGCTGTCGCAGGAGGAAATGGACGCGATCGTCGCCGATTACGAGCGGTCCGGCTTCACCGGCGGGCTCAACTGGTACCGGGCGATGGACATCCGCTGGCACCAGCGCGCGCCGTGGCGGGGCGAAAAGACGCAGGCTCCGTTCTACTTCATCGGCAGCGAGCAGGACGTGGACCTGGAAGCGTGGCACGGGGAGGACCCGCTGGCGGCCATTTACGACCACCACGCCGACGTCCGCCGGGTGGAGATGCTGCCCCATGCCGGGCACCTCATCCAGCTCGAACGCTCGGACGACGTGACCCGGCTGATGCGGGAATTCCTCGGCGAATTGAAATAGGGGCTGGCTTGCCCCTGTTTTCCGGCCTCAGCCTTCGGCCAGCGCTTCGGCTTCCTTGGCGCAGTCGCTCGTCGGCGCGGGCAGGTTCCCGGCGGCGATTTCCTTCTGCGCGGCTTTCAGGTCGTCCTGGAAAGCCGGAACCGAATGAAGCTCGGCCACGGTCGCGGTGGCGACGATCCGGCCTTCTTCCACGTCGCTCAGCCAGTGGACGTTGCACACGCGGCGGCTGTCCCCGAAGGCGCGGCCGCGCGCGACCAGCTGGGTCGCCCGGCCGGGCACCAGTTCGGCCATGATGAGGCCCCAGCCATAGCCGATCGCACTATGCCCGGAGGGGTAGGAGCCGTCCTTGCGCAAGTAGTTTTCGAAGGAGGGTGTGCAGGTCGGCTGGCCGTTTTCCATGAACGGACGGGGCCGCTGGTACTTGTTCTTGGCGCCGCCGGTCGATACGCCGAGGTCGATCATCGCCCGGCGCAGCAGGCGGGCCGTGGCCGGCGTGGTTTCGGGGCTGACTTCGAAACCGGCGGCGCAGGAAAGGGCTTCGGTCGCCTTGGGCGTGAACAGGTCGGCATCGCTGGTGGCGAGATCCCAGCGGGCGGTGCCATGCAGCGCCAGCCCGCGCTTGGACGCTTCCTCGTCGCGCGCAAATGCCGTCGAATCGTCCGCGGGAGGAGCTGGCAGCAGGGCAATGCTGTCGGGCAGGGCGGCGTGATCGAGATAGCCGGAAGGGAATTTCGCGGCCTTGGCCAGAACCTGCTCCGTTGCCGGGGCGGGGCTGGCGGCAGGCTGTTCCGCCATGACTGCCGCGCCAGCCAGCGCCAATGCGCCGGCAAACCAAACTGCCTTCATCTGGATTCTCTCCTCAGGATATCTTCCGCAGCACTAGGGATGGAGCCGGACCCTATCCAGATCGAAATCGTACGCAACCGGATATTTGGATGCCGCGCGGGAGTCCGGCTTGCCCCTGCCTAGGTCGCGGCCATGGCTCGTGCCGCCCGCCGCCCGGAATAGATGCAGTCGGAGTAGGACAGCCCGCTGACATAGAGGTTGGAGCAGAGCCCCACCGCATTGCGTCCGGCGGCGTAGAGCCCGGGCACTGCCCCGCCGTCCACGCCTTGCACCGCCCCGGTCGCCTCGTCCACGGCCAGCCCGCCCACGGTCATGCAGGCGATCGGGAACATGCGGGCATCGACCGAGGCGTCGATCGCGTAATAGGGGCCCTGATCCAGCGCGATCATTTCTTCGGCCGTCTTGTAGAACGGGTCCTTGCCTTCGCCGCGCGCGGTGCGGTTGTAGGCGTCGAGCGTCGCGGCGAACGTGGCCGGATCGAAGCCCATCTTGCGGGCCAGATCTTCGGGCGTCTTGCCGCGTGTCGCGGCGAACAGGCAATTGACAATCGTGATGTCGCGCTGGAAACCGAGCACGCCATGGCCGAAAGCGTCGCGCAGCGCCTTCTTGAACAGCTTCTGGTCGAGGATGATGTAACCGCGCCCGTCATGGCGTTCGACCATCTCGTCGCCGATGCGCGCGCCGTACCAGGTTTCGTTGACGAAACGCGCGCCCTTGCCGTCGACCAGCATGGCCTGACCCCAGGCCTTGGGCGGGTTGAGGAAGCGCCAGGCCGAAACCCGTTCCATCAGCGCGGTCTTGCCGCCCGCGGTGACGCCCAGCATGATGCCGCTGCCGTTGTCGCCCAAGGTCCCGTTGGGCAGGCCGGGGGCGTATTCCGGTGCGAAGTGCCGGACCATGGCCGGGTTGCAGATGAAGCCGCCCGCGCTCAGCACCACGCCCTTGCGCGCGCGGATCCAGACGCTCACGCGCCCTTTGCCTTCCAGCGCGCGGGCCTTGGCGAGATAGCGGTAGCCGACTTTCATCGTGACGCGCGAGCCGGGGAATGTGCCGGGCAGCATCGACATCCAGGCTGCGCCCTTGGCCATCAGCTTCGAATATTTTGCCTGCGTGGCCGCGTCGGCAAAGCGCAGGACGCGCACGCCGATCACCCGGCCGGTGCCGTCGAGTGCAAGCTGGCGCGCCTCGGCCGTCGGATGGAACACCATGCCCTTGGCCAGGGCTGCTTCGCGCAGCTTGTTGTACATCCCCGCGCCGACCCCCCACGGCTTGTTGCCGTTGCGGAAGTGGACCCGGTGGCCGCGTGCGGCAGGCGGGGTGATATCGCGGAACGGCGCGCTCAGCGTGCTGTCCGGGTGATAGAGGAACTTGTCGATCGGCGGGTAGGACGTCTTTTCCGGATGGTAGCTCGCCTGGAACGGGGCGCCGTGGCCGCGCAGCCAGTCGAGCGTCGCGGGGCTGGTCTCGCAGAAGTCGCGCAGAGTCTCGTCCGAGACGACATCCCCCGCTTCGGCCTTGAGGTACGTGAACATTCGCTCGGGCGTGTCCTCGATCCCGGCTTCCTTCTGGATCGAGGTGCCGCCGCCGGCATAGTAGACGCCGCCGTTGGCCGCCGAGGAGCCGCCGCCGTCATACTGGTCGACGGCAACGACGCTCAGCCCTTCCTCCAGCCCCTGGAGCGCGGCGGCAATGCCCGCCCCGCCCAGGCCGACCACGACCATGTCCGCCTGTTCGTCCCACGTGTACGCATCGGGATCGTCGAGGCGCAGGGGCGCATCGATGGCAAGGCCCCAATCGGTGATCGGCTGGCCCGGCTGAGGCACCGGACGCGCCGGTTTTGCATAAGGATCGAACGGAGGGACGGCATAGGTTGTGCCTTGTGACATCGAAGTTTTCTCCCAAGAATTGGCCGACTTTTGCGACCCCGTTGCCACATTGCAACGCAAATGCGTAATCGTGGCTTGAAAACATAACGATAATGGCAGTTCTCATTGCATTGAAAAGGCGGAATCTGCATCACCCCCTGTAGAAAAACATACGCGAGTCCAAATTTCGCGAAAGACGAAGAGGGGTGTCATGAAAAAGCTGTTGGTTTCCACTGCCCTGTGTGGTTCCTGCCTTGTTGCTGCCATGCCCGGTGTCGCGATGGCCCAGGCCGACGATACGAAGAGCATCGGCATTGGCGAAATCGTCGTGACCGCGCAGAAACGCGCGGAAAATATCCAGGACGTGCCGATCGCGATTTCGGCGGTGAGCACGGAATATCTCGAAAGCCGCGGGGTCGATTCCATCGACAAGCTGGGCACGATCGCGCCGAACGTGAAGATCGAGCGGGCGCCGTCGAGCAAGACGATCTCCCAGATTTCCATCCGCGGTTCGGTGACGATCAATCCGTCGATCACCTGGGAGCCGGCGGTCGGCCTCTACATGGACGGCGTCTACATCGCGAAGGCGCAGGGTTCGATTTTCGACATTGCCGATCTCGAACGGGTCGAAGTGCTGCGCGGTCCGCAAGGCACGCTTTATGGCCGCAATGCGCTGGCCGGTGCAGTGAACCTCATTACCAAGAAGCCGAGCGGGGAGGCCGGAGGCTTCGCCGAAGTCACTTACGGCAGCTATGACGAATGGAAGTTCCGCGGTTCGCTCGACCTGCCGCAGATGGGTATCTTCTCGGCCAAGGTGTCCGGCCAGTATCGCCGTCGCGACGGTTTGATCGACGTCGTCCCGAACCCGATCCCCGGCGTACTGACCGCGTTGCCCAACCAGCGCAACGAAACGGACACGATCCGCAGCGGCAGCTTCATGGTTCAGGTCCGTGCCGAACTGAGCGATGCCGTCACAGCCGACTATACCTATGACTATAGCAAGCAGGACCAGACGCCGCCCTTCTCGCAGTTGCTCGGCGTCAACATGAACGGTGAAGCTCGCGATATCTTCGACCCGAGTTCGCCCGGCTACATCTATGGCGGGGCATATTTCCCGCTCAATCTCTATACAAACCCGGACCGGATCAGCACCGCGTCGATCGACGCGAAGGTCTACGAAAAGTCGCGTAGCTACGGTCATGCGCTGACCTTGACTGCCGACGTCGGCGGGGCGACCCTGAAGTCGATCACGGCCTACCGCGATCTCGCATGGTCGGATCACCTCGATCTCGACGGTTCGCCGATGTCTGTCGCGGAAACCTACCGCATTACCGACTATCACGCGTTCAGTCAGGAATTGCAGGCGACCGGTTCCGCTTTCGACGACCGTCTCGATTATGTGGCGGGTGCCTTCTACTTCAGCGAGAAGGCCGAAACGAACAACCCGCAGAGCTATTTCGGTGGCGGAGTGGACCTGGTTTCCCGGTACGGTTCGCATACCAAGGCCTGGGCCGTCTATGCGCAGCTCGACTACAAGCTGACCGACGCCCTCAAGCTGACTCTCGGGGGCCGCTATACGCATGAGAAGAAGGACGTCATGCGTTACTTCCTCGTCAACTACGATGCGTCCAACGGTATTCTCACCCCCACCGTTTTCGCTGATTTCGGTTATGGCGACGTGCCGGATGCGACGTACAACGACTTCTCGCCGGCCGCGACGCTGAGCTACGAAATCACGCCTGACATCAACGTCTATGCCCGCTACGCGAAGGGCTTCAAGTCGGGCGGTTTCAACGGCGAAACCAACGTGTTCTTCAACTTCACGGCCGACTGCCCGAGCGGTGCGACGGAACTGTGCGAACCGTACAAGGCCGAAACCGTCGACAGTTATGAACTCGGCGCGAAGACCAAGCTGTTCGGCGGCAAGCTGATCTTCAACGTTGCGGCTTTCCGCGACGAGCACAAGAATATCCAGCTGGCGATCTTCACGGCCTCCACTGGTGCGGCGTCGATCGTGCGCAACGCGGCCGCCGCACGCATCCAGGGGCTTGAGTTCGAAGTCGTCGCCCGTCCGATCGACGCCCTGACGATCAACGGTTCGCTGGCGCTGCTCGATGCCAAGTACAAGAAGTACTATGACGACGTGAATGGGGTGTCGACCGACGTGTCGGACAACCGGGCATTCCCCCATGCGCCGAAGACGACGGCTTCGCTGGGCGTCGATTGGAAAGTGCTCGAAGGCGACTGGGGCAAGTTCAACATCTACGGCGATCTGAACTACATCTCCAAGTACTACACCTATCCTTATGCGCTCGATCCGACGCTGGAAGGCAAGACCTGGTCCGATCAGTATGCCGACCGGACCCGTTCGAAGGGGCGCACGATCGTCAATTTGCGCGCGACTGTTTCGGACTTCGAACTGGCCAGCGTGGTGAAGGCGGAAGTCTCCGGCTTCGTCCGCAACCTGACGAAAGAGAGCAATCCTGCGAACTACATCGATTTCGGTCCCAGCTTCGGTGGCCTGCTGCTGGGCTATTTCCCCGATCCGCGCACTTGGGGCGTGACGTTCGGCGTGAAATACTGATAGCCGGAATGGCGGGGCGGGAGCATTTCCGTCCCGCCATTCCCGTTACCCCTATCTGAAAATGGATCGAGGCAAGATCATGGAATTCGAAGGCAAGAAGGTCCTCATTACAGGCGCGGCTTCCGGCATCGGCCGGGCGACCGCCATCCGCTTTGCAGCAGCCGGGGCGCAAGTCACCATCGGCGACATCAACGCGGCCGGGCTGGAAGAAACGGCTGGGATGATGGCCAGCACGCCCAAGGTGGTGCCTTACGACGCCTGCGATTTCGATTCCTGCCGTGCGCTGGTCGATGCCGCCGCCACGGACGGTCTCGATGTGCTGTGCAACATTTCCGGCATGATAAAGTGGGGGCCTTCGCTCGATTTCGCGGTCGAGGATTTCGAGCGGATCTTGAAGGTCAACACGACCAGCGTGTTCGTCCTGTGCCAGGCGGCGCTGCCCCATCTCGTCAAGAGCAAGGGCAACATCGTCAACACGGCCTCCACCGCTGCGTTGCAGGGCCTTGCCTATACGATAGCCTATTCCGCCTCGAAGCACGCGGTGGCCGCGATCACCAAGGGGCTGGCCATCGAATTCGCCGCAAAGGGCGTGCGGGTCAACGCGATCTGTCCGGGCCACGTGGATACCCCGCTGGCCGCGACCCCGCCGCCCACCGGCGGCGATGTCGATTGGTCGCTGGTCATGCGCAATGCGCCCAAGCTGGAAAACGGGTCGTGCGAGCCTTTGGATATTGCCGAAATGTTTGCTTACCTGGCCAGTGAGCGGGCGCGCAAGGTCACCGGATCGCTGTTCACGATCGATGGGGGGCAGCTGGCGGGTTAAGCCTGCGATCGCATAAGCGGATGGTCCGGCCGCCGGTTCGCGGCCGGGGCGCCGCGCTTGGCTGGCGCCGTTTGGTGAAGTCATGAAAAAAGCCTGTGCCCTGATCGGGACGCAGGCTTTTTTCGAACCTGTCCGCCGCACCGGCAAGCGCGGCGGAGCCGGTTACATCTCGACGATCGAGAGAATGTGGTTCTCGCGGTCGGGGAAGACGTAGTCGAGCTCAATGACCATGCCATCGCCAAGCTGGCCGGCCTTGAGCAGGTCGGTCTTGACGAAGACCTGCACCCCGTTGCGGCCATAGGCGCAGCGGGTGACGTCGCCGAACAGCGGCGACGCGTCGAGCCGCGCATCCACGTCCGGGTCGCCGGGTCGCGAGCGGTTCAGGCCGATTTCGATATGCCCCTTGAGGTCGGGATCGTTTTCCGCCCGCTCCTTGAGGTCGAGCGTGATCCGTTCGAGATCCTCGAGCGAATTGAGGAGGAAGCCGAAATGGAAGCTCGATTCCGGATCCTCGATCAGCATCTGGCGCCAGCCCTGAACGGCTTCGTGCTCGTTGTCGGTGCCGACCTTGAACGTGTCGTGGATCGCCTCGATCAGCTTGAGCTGACGTTCGGGCAGAGCGGAAAGGTAGACGATCCCGTCGCCACGCGCGAAATGCTCGTTATCGACGACGTAACGGTAGAAGTTGCCGTCAGGCAGCGGCAGGACCTGCGTCTCGACCAGCCCGAGCAGCGAGAGGAGCTTGGCGGCCTTGGGGCCGTCTTCGGCCTTGCCATAGTGCAGGGCGAGGTGCCCCATGCTGCGGGCGGGAGTTTCCTTGGCGGCTGTAGCCATAATCAATACACCTCTCTCCAAATGGCTGGCTGTCCGGTCGTAGGCTGCCGTTCTGCCGGCAGGGCTGACCTTGCCTTGACGATAGCAGTGCGCCTGTGATGCGGCAAGTTGTCAGCACTCACTCACAAGTGATTTCCGCCCATCCAGAGCGCACGTCCGCCGTGCAGGCGCGCACGGTTTCCGCTGCCCCGCAACGGGTTCCTACCTAGTCGGCTGCGCGGCGTTCCCGTTCGCGCGCCGTATCCCCGCTTATGCGTACGGCAATGGCATTGGCCTTGACTCTCGGCCGGTCGGGCTCCGCTTCGCGCAGGGGCTCGGCCGGGATCAGGTCGGTCAGGCATTCGCGCGCCAGCCGCTGGTACTCGCCCTTGCCGTCGTTCTTCCACGTCACCTGATGCGGTTCGAAGGTCTTGACGATCTTGGCCGGGTTGCCGACCACCAGGCTGCGCGGCGGAATGACCACGTCGGATTTGACCAGCGCAAGGGCGGCGACCAGGCATTCGTCGCCCACCACGGCATTGTCGAGCACCACGGTATTCATGCCGATCAGCGCGTTTTCACCGATCTCGCAGCCATGGATGATCGCGCCGTGGGCGATGGTCGCGCCCCGGCGGATCAGCGTGTCGCGCGCGGACGAAACATGGACGGTGACCGAATCCTGGATGCTGGTGTCGCCTTCGACCACGATGCGGCCGAAATCGCCCCGCAGCGAAGCGCCCGGCGCGATGAAGCAGCCCGGGCCGACGATCACGTCCCCGATCAGCGAGGCGAGAGGGTGCACATAGCTGGTCGGATGGACGACCGGCACGATCCCCTGGAAGGCGTAGCATGGCATGGCGGGGTTTCTCCTTGTTCGTTCCACGGGGCACGGCCGGAATGGCGGCCCATGCCCGTTCGCTGTCCGCCGCCGATGCAGCGATTGCTTGCCAAGTGCAAGTATCCTCTGCCGGACGGAAAATTGCGCGCGCTGCCTTATGGCCAGCCGCTGCAACTTCGGATAGGGGCAGGGGTGTCATGCTGTCACTATCACTCGATCATATCACCGCAGTGGACACCACGCCTGTCCAGCTTGCAGAAGCCGCTCACGCAGCCGGATGCCGCGGTATCTGCCTGTTCATGGAGCCGATGGAGGTCCTGCCGCACCTGCCGCAGTTCGACATCTATGGCGACCTCGCCCAGCGCAGGGAGTTCGGCCAGCGGATGAAGGATCTCGGCATCTCCTTCGACCTTGCCTATCCCTTCACGCTCGCTGGCCGGACGGAAATCGATAACTTCAAGCGGGCGATGGAATGCGCGGCCGAACTCGACGCGCAATTGCTCAACGCCCTGATGTACGACCGCAACCCGGAGCGGCGGCTCGACAAGTTCGGGCAGTTTTGCGACCTCGCCAAGAGCTTCGGCCTGCGCGTGGGCGTCGAATTCTACACCGTTTCGCAAGTCCGCTCGCTGGCCGATGCGCTGGAGCTGGTCAGCCAGATCGGCCGCCCCGGCGAAGTGGGGATCGTTGCCGACCTCTTGCACCTGATGCGGTCCGGCGGCTCGATCGAGGAACTGGCAGCGGCGCCTGCCGAATACATCCTCTACGGCCAGATCTGCGACGGTGCGGCCAGCTGCCCGGACGATCAGCTGGACTACGAGGCGTCGTCCGAACGCCTGCTGCCGGGCGAAGGCGTGTTCGATCTCAAGGGCTTTGCCGCGGCCTTGCCCGAAGGTTGCCCGGTCAGCGTCGAACTGCCGCGCAATTCCGCGCTGGAAGCGGGTGTGCCCGTGGCCAAGCGTGTGCGGCTGGCAGTCGAAGGGGTGCGTCAGGCATTGGTTGCCTGATTCCGGCACTGACGAAATGAAAAAGGGCGGGGTTGCCATGCAGCACCCGCCCTTTCCATGTCCGGCTGAGGGCGCT
>JAQVEQ010000259.1 GCA_028697875.1 Novosphingobium sp.
GTGTTGGGAAAAGCAGGAAGAGAGGAATGTTCATGCCTGGATCCCGGTTCTCGCTTTCCGCGTTCGTCGCGGCCTCCGCGCTGGGCTGCGCCCTGACCTGGGCCGTCCCGGCCGCAGCGCAGGACGATCCCGAAACGACGATCCTCGATCGCGATCACCTGACGGTGGGGGTGGGCGGCTTCTACGGGCCGAGCTACGACGGTTCGGATGACTATGTCGTCTCGCCGTTTCCCGTCGTCCAGGGCCACTTTCGGGGCGTCGACATCAATCCCCGGCCGGGCGGTGTCGCGCTGGATGTGGTTCCCGACAGTCGCGACGCGAAAATCGGCTTCTCGTTCGGCCCTGTGGCCACAGTCTCGTTCAACCGCAACCGGCAGATCAAGGACCCCGTGGTCAAGGCCGCCGGAAAACTCGATGCCGCGATCGAACTGGGCGTGACTGGCGGCGTCACCGCCTACCGGGTGCTCAACGACTACGACGCCCTGACGCTTTCCGCCGATGTGAAGTGGGACGTCAACGGCGCCTACAAGGGCATGACCTGGTCGCCCTCGATCAGCTACCTGACCCCGCTCAGCAAGGCCGTGCTGGTGACGCTTTCGGCAGGCGCGCATCACGCCGACGGCGACTATGCGCGCTATTATTATTCGGTGACCCCGGTGCAGAGCGCGGCGAGCGGATTGCCGCAATACGAGGCGAAGGCGGGCTGGGACAGCGTGAACGTGGGCATGCTGGTCGGCTGGGATCTCTCGGGCGACTTGCGCGACGGCGGGTTCGCGCTGTTCGCCGCCGCCGGCTATTCGCGCATGCTGAACGACGCGAAGAGGACGCCTTACACCGCGATCCGGGGCGAGGCCGATCAGTGGATCGGCGGTGCGGGTCTGGCCTATACGTTCTGAAGCGCTGCGCGCACCCGCTCGCGCAGGTCGGGCAGGACTTCCGCTTCGAACCAGGGATGCTTGGCCATCCACAGCCGGCTGCGCCAGGCCGGATGGGGCAGGGGAAACAGCCCCTCGGGCGCCTCGCGCCATTGGCGTACCGTCTCGGTCAGGTTGCGGGCAAAGCCGCGCGGCAGATAGCGCTTCTGGGCATATTGGCCGACCAGCAGGGTGAGCTGCACGTTCGGCAGGGCGTCGCGCAGGGGGCCATGCCAGTGCCGTGCGCATTCGGGCCGGGGCGGCAGGTCGCCGCCGCTGCCCTTGCCGGGATAGCAGAAACCGCTCGGCATGTGCGCGACGCGCTCTGGATCGTAGAATTCTTCCGCCGAAAGCCCGGTCCATTCACGCAGGCGGTCGCCGCTGTCGTCGTCCCAGGCCTTGCCGCTGGCGTGGACCTTGCTGCCCGGGGCCTGCCCGATGACGAGCACGCGCGCGCCCTGGCCTGCCTGCACGACCGGGCGCGGATCATGTGGCAGCGCCGCTTCGCACAGGCGGCAGGCCTGGATGTCCTCGAGCAGTGTTTTCAGGGCAGCAGCCATGACCGGGAGATGGCCCTGCACGGGCGCGGGTGCAAGGCACCGGCAAGATGCACTGCAAATGCGCCTTTACGTTGCACCTTCCCCAGTCCATCCTGCATCCCGGAACTTGGGGGAATGGAGGGAATACATGCCTGACCTGTCGCTGGCACCGGCCTGGACGGCGCTGTTTCTGGGGCTTTTCGCGTTTTTTGCCGGGATCGGCGAGTTCAGGAAGCCGGGGCACTGGCAGACGCTGATCGAGGAAATCGTCGCTTCGCCCGCGCTGCAACTGGCTACCGGGCTGCTCGAACTGTTCCTGGGCGCGGTGATCTACATCGCCAATCCCTGGGCCTCGCCCGACTGGCTGTCGAGCGCGCTCAGTGTGGTGGGCGGCCTGATGTGCATCGAGGCGCTGATGGTGCTGGCCTTTTCGGACGTCTACATGGCGTTCTGGGTGCGCCGCTTCGGTCCGCTTTCAAAGCTGTGGTGCTGCTGTTCGATCGTGATCGGCCTTGCCCTGATCGTGGTGAGCATGCTGCACTTTTCCGGCACTATCGGCGCACTGACATAAGCGACGAGGAATAGGGCTGGACCAGCACTTTCGCCCGGTCCCACCCGCCGTGCAGCCACAAGTCGCGCGCGGCGGGATCGGGCGGGAGGATCACCGGCATCGTCTCGCGCCCCTCGGCCTTGAGCGCGGCATTGGCCTCGCAGGCGAGGAGGGCGAAGCCTGGGATCTCGCTGTCCTTCCACACCGCCGCCATCGCGAAGACCGGCTGATCCGCGCAGGAAAACCAGCATTGCCAGCGCTTGCCGTCGGTGGGTGAGGGGCGGCCCCACTCCATGAAGGCGGTGGCGGGGACGAGGCAGCGGAACTCGCTGTTCTTGAGGTTGCGGATCCAGAACGGGCTTTCGAGGTTGCGCACCGTCAGCACCGGACGGCCTTCCAGCACCGAAGGCGGCGGCGGCACGCCCCACAGGCGCGGGATCATGCGCGTTTCCAGCCGGCGTCCGGCCGGGCGCGGTCCGGCGATGAACTCGCGGCCCGCCGTGATCACCGGCGCGAATTGTCCGGGCGCCACGTGTCCGCCCGCCCAGGGATCGTCCCCCACGCGCGCGTTGAAGGCACGGCCCACCGCAGGCGCGGCAGCATCCAGGCGATAGAGCATCGGCATTGGCACCGGCCTCTAGACGCCCGGCGCGCAGGCGTCTATCATCCGCCCAACCCCCGGGGAGCCAGCATATGGCTGAGAGTTGTGGGTATGCTCCACAAGACCCGTCGAACCTGAACCCGTTAGCACGGGCGGAGGGAGTGGATCTGCCGCCACCGGTATATCCGCGCTCCATTCGCCTACTGGAGAGAAGCGCATATGGCTGACATCAACAGCAAGCTTGAGATCGGCGTCACCACCGGCCCCATTCGCGGATCGAAGAAGATCTACGTCCCGGCCCAGTCGAACCCGTCGGTCAAGGTCGCCATGCGCGAGATCCATCTGGAACCCACCAGCGGCGAACCGCCGGTGCGCGTCTACGACACTTCGGGCCCCTACACCGATCCCGATGCGGTGATCGATATTTCCGCCGGCCTGCCCGCGCTGCGCCGCGAATGGCAGCTTTCGCGCGGCGACGTCGAGGAATACACCCCGCGCGAAGTGAAGCCGGAAGACAACGGCCAGCTCGGCCCGGACCGTTCGGGCGGCGTCCCCCCGTTCCCCACCGCGCTGCGGAGGCCCCTGCGCGCCAAGCCGGGCAAGAACATCTCGCAGATGCACTACGCGAAGCAGGGCATCATCACGCCGGAGATGGAATACGTCGCCGAGCGCGAGAACCTGGGCCGTGCGCGTCTTGCCGAATACGTCCGCTCGGGCGAAAGCTTCGGCGCCGCGATCCCCGACTACGTCACGCCCGAATTCGTGCGCGATGAAGTCGCCCGCGGCCGCGCGATCATCCCCAGCAACGTCAACCACCCCGAATCCGAGCCGATGGCGATCGGCCGCAACTTCCTGGTGAAGATCAACGCCAACATCGGCAACT
>JAQVEQ010000260.1 GCA_028697875.1 Novosphingobium sp.
TCGCGCGCTTCGGCCACCTCTGCCGCGTAAGCTTCGGCGGCATCGGCCCGCGCCGCCTGGACGGCCTGCCGCAAGCCGAGCCCCAGGGCGCCGAGCAGCATGACCAGCAGCAGGCCGAGCATGGGCAGGACGCGGGCTTCGGCCATGGCGGAGCGGGCCGTCGCCTGGGCAAGGATGTCCTGCTCGATCCGTTCCATCTCGTTGAGGGCGCGGCGCAGGCGGTCCATCACCTCCTGGCCTTCGTCGCTGAGGAACCGGGCCTGCGCGGCGACCAGTTCGCCGCGCCCGATCATGCCGACCGAATCGTCGATTTCCGCGAATTTCGCCGAGGCGAGCTGGTCGATCTCGGTCAGCAGTTCCCGTTGCCGGGGAGTGGCTTGATTGCCGATCAGGCGGCCCAGCCGGTCGAGCGCCGGGCGGTATTGTTCGCGGCCGAGCCGATAGGGGGCGAGGTAGCGCTTGTCGAGCGTGATGAAATAGCCGCGTTCCCCGGTTTCGGCGTTGATCGCGGCATGGCCGACATTGCGCAGTTCCAGCAGGATATCGCTGGTCCGGCGCATCTGTGCCCGTTCGTCGCGTTCGGCATCGATTGTCGAAATGATGAGGATGACCGCGCCGATCAGCGACACCGCCACAAGTACGAACAGGGCGAGATTCGGCAGGGCGAGGTAGGACAGGGCCTTGCCGCCGGGCGCGCGGAACGATGCGGGAACCAGCCGCGCCATGCGCCTGCCGGCCGCGTTCATGGTCCCCGCCTGCACAAAGGGGGCCTGCACAAAGGGGGCCTGTGCAAAGGGGGCCTGCTCAATGGGCGGCATCCCAGTTCGGCCCGATGCCGATGGCGACCCCCAGCGGCACGTCCAGCTTCACTGCCGGCCCCGCCGCGTGGTCCATCACCCGCTCGATCACGGCCGAGGCGGCCTCGGCGTCCTTCTCCGGCACTTCGAAGACCAGTTCGTCGTGGACCTGCAGCAGCATGCGCACATGGCCCAGTCCGGCCGCTTCCAGTTCGGGCATCATGCGAACCATGGCCCGCTTGATGATGTCGGCGCAGGCGCCTTGCAGCGGAGCGTTGATCGCCGCGCGTTCGCTGCCCTGCCGTTCGGCCTGGTTCCTCGAATTGATGCGCGGGAACCATGTCTTGCGGCCGAACACCGTCTCCGAATAGCCGCGTTCGCGGACCTCTTCGAGCGTCGTGGCGATATAGCGCTGGATGCCGGGGAACCGTTCGAAATAGCGGTCGATCATCGCCTGGGCCTCGTCCGCTTCGACGCCCAGCCGTCCGGCCAGGCCCCAGCGCGAAATGCCGTAGAGGATGGCGAAGTTGATCGTCTTGGCCTGCGCGCGCGTCTCGCGGTCGACACGGCCGAACATTTCCTCCGCCGTGCGGGAATGGATGTCCTCGCCCTTGGCGAAGGCGTCCTTCAGTTCGGGCACGTCGGCCAGTTGCGCGGCCAGCCTCAGCTCGATCTGGCTGTAGTCGGCGGCGAGCAGGACATTGCCTTTCCCGGCCACGAATGCCTCGCGGATCCGGCGGCCAATCTCGGTGCGGGCGGGGATGTTCTGCAGGTTGGGATCGGTCGAGGACAAGCGCCCGGTCTGCGCGCCGACCAGGCTGTAACTGGTATGGACGCGGCCCGTGTCCGGGTTGATCGCGGCCTGCAGGGCATCGGTATAGGTGGACTTGAGCTTTGCCAGCTGGCGCCAGTCGAGCACTCTGGCGGCAATGTCCGCGCCTTGCCCGGCAAGCTTTTCCAGCACCGACTGGTCGGTCGAATATTGCCCGCTCTTGCCTTTGCGCCCGCCCTTGTAGCCCAGCTTGTCGAACAGGATCTCGCCCAGCTGCTTGGGGCTGCCGATCGTGAATTCCTCGCCTGCGAGGCCGTGGATTTCCTTCTCCAGCGCACCGAGCCGGTCGGCGAACTCGGTGGAAAGGCGGGCCAGCTGTTCGCGGTCGACCTTGATCCCGTGGCGCTCCATTTGCGCGACCACCGGGATCAGCGGGCGGTCGACCCGCTGGTAGATTCGGGTGCCGCCTTCCGCCGCGATCCGGTGGCGCAGCAGGTGGTGCAGCCGCCAGGTGACGTCGGCGTCCTCCGCGGCATATTCGGTGGCCTTGTCGAGCGGGACTTCGCCGAAGGGGATCGCGTTCCTGCCGGTCCCGCAAACCTCCTTGAACTTGATCGTGGTGTGGCCGAGGTGCCGTTCGGCCAGTTCGTCCATGCCGTGCCCGCCGATCGCCTCTTCCGTGCGCCCGGCGTCGAGGTCGAAGCTCATCACCATCGTGTCGTCGACCGGAGCCACGGCAATGCCGTAACGGGCCAGAACGTTGATGTCGTATTTGACATTCTGGCCCACTTTCAGGACCGCGTCGCTTTCGAGCAGGGGCTTGAGCCGCGCCAGCGCCTCGTCGAGCGGGATCTGGAGCGGCTTCTCGGCAAACATGTCGGAACCGCCATGGCCGAGCGGGATGTAGCACGCCTCGTTCGGAGCCAGCGCCAGGCTCACCCCGACAAGGTCGGCCTGCATCGCTTCGAGCGCACTGGTTTCGGTATCGACCGCCACCATGCGCGCGGCGAAGGCGCGGGCGATCCAGTCGTCGAGGTCTGCCACCGTCTGGACGCAGCGATAGGCGGAGCGGTCGACCGGTGGCATTTCGGGCAAGTCCTGCCGGTCGCCCTGCGAAGCGGCCGGACTTGCCCCCGGTGTGCCCGAATCGGCGTCACTGGCCGCCAGGGCGGCACCGTTGGTCGCCTCGAGCCGCCGCAACAGGCTGGAAAATCCGTGTTCCTTGAGGAAGTCCGCCAGCGGACCGGGCGGGATCGCTCCCAGTTCGAAGGCTTCGAGCGGCAGGGGAAGGGCGCAATCCTGCTTCAATTCCACCAGCACGCGGCTGAGGCGCGCCATGTCGGCCTCGTCGATCAGCCTTTCGCGCATCTTGGAGGGCTTCATTCCATCCGCGGCGGCCAGCGCGCTTTCCAGGTCGCCGTATTCCTGGATCAGCTTGGTCGCCGTCTTGGGGCCGATCCCGCGGATTCCAGGGACGTTGTCGACCGAATCGCCCATCAGCGCGAGCACGTCGCCGACCTTTTCGGGTGGGACGCCGAATTTTTCGACCACTTCGGGTACGTCGATCCGCTGGTTCTTCATCGTGTCCAGCATGTCGATATGGCCGCCGCCCGCGCTGTCGCCGACCAGCTGCATCAGGTCCTTGTCGGACGATACGATCGTGACGTCCCAGCCCTGCCTGGCCGCCTCGCGGGCATAGGAGGCGATCAGGTCGTCCGCTTCCAGGCCCTCTTCCTCGATGCAGGGGAGGCTGAAAGCCTTGGTCGCGTCGCGAATCAGCGGGAATTGCGGAACCAGGTCTTCCGGCGGCGGCGGGCGATTGGCCTTGTAATGTTCGTACAGGCCGTTGCGGAACGAGGTCCCCGACTTGTCGAGAATGACAGCGAGATGCGTGGGGCCATCGGCCTCGTGCAGATC
>JAQVEQ010000261.1 GCA_028697875.1 Novosphingobium sp.
ATGAGCGAACCGTCGAAGCAACATGGAAACGCATCGGCAAGCTGCTCGATCACTTCCCGCCCGCCGAATGTGCAAACTACATCCGGGGCGCAGGTTACGCATCAATATGAAACGGAAAGACTCTAGCGCATTGCGGGCGTGTAGGAAAATGGCGCCTGGGGGGCGGTCGCGATCAGCTGCGGGGCCCCCTGTCTTTTGGCCCCTTGCCTTTCGGTCCCTTGCCCCGTCCGCCCTTCGGCGGACCCTTGTATGGACCTTCGTGCGGCCCTCTCGGCCCGCCCTTGCGGTGCCCTTGCGGCTTGTGACCCGGTGCTCCGCCGCGCGGGCCGCCCGGCCCGGAATGGCGCCGGTTTTCACGTGCCTGGACGCGCGGGCCCTCGGCGGAAGGCTCGATGGCCACGCTGGCGCCGTCGTCCTCGTTTCCGCCCCCGGCCGTGCGCTGCAACGCATCGGAGAATTTCGCGGCAATGGCGCGCGGCACCTGGAAATAGGTTTCGCCCGGGCCGATGCGAATGGCGCCGATCTCGTTGCGGGTGATGTGCCCCCGGCGGCAGATCAGCGGCAGGATCCAGCGCGGATCGGCATTCTGGCGGCGGCCGATGTCCATGCGGAACCAGACCGTGTCCTCGAAACCGGGGCGATGGCGTTCCTTGCGGTCGGCCTGCCTCGCTTCCGGGGTATTGGCGATCAGTTCCTCGGGCTGGGGCAGTGCGGCCCTGTGGGCGTGGACCAGCGCGGCGGCGATGTCTTCCACACTGCGTTCGGCGAGCAGGCGTTGCGCCAGTTCGCGGTCTTCGTCGTCGAATTCGACCGGCTGGAGCAAGGCGGACAGCAGGCGTTCGCGATCCTGGGCGCGAATGGCTTCGGGCGTCGGGGCCGCAATCCAGTCCGCCTCGATCCTGGCGCTGCGCAACATGCCTTCGACCCGCCGGCGGCGCTGGTAGGGGACGATCAGGACCGCGGTCCCTTTCTTCCCGGCGCGGCCGGTCCGGCCCGAGCGGTGCTGGAGCGCCTCGGCATCGCGCGGCACTTCGACGTGGATGACGAGGCTGAGCGTCGGCAGGTCGATACCGCGTGCGGCGACATCGGTGGCGACGCAGACCCGTGCCCGGCGATCGCGCAGGGCCTGGAGCGCGTGGTTGCGCTCCGACTGCGAATGCTCGCCCGAAAGGGCCACGACCGCGAAGCCGCGTTCCTGCAACGTGGCGTGAAGGTGGCGCACGTTGTCGCGCGTGGCGCAGAACAGGATGGCCGTTTCGGCCTCGTGGAAGCGCAGCAGGTTGACCACGGCATTTTCGATCTCGGAAGGCGAGACAGCGACCGCCTGATAGGCGATGTCGCCGTGGCCGCGTTCGTCGCTGACCGTCGAAATCCGCAGCGCATCGCGCTGATAGCGCTTCGCCAGATTGACGATGGGGCGCGGCATGGTGGCCGAAAACAGCAGGGTCCGGCGCCCGTCGGGCGTGGCGTCGAGAATTTCCTCCAGCTCGTCGCGAAAGCCCATGTCGAGCATTTCGTCCGCTTCGTCGAGGACGACCGCCTTCAGGGCGGAGAGATCGAGCGCGCCGCGTTCGAGATGGTCGCGCAGGCGGCCCGGCGTGCCGACGACGATATGAGCGCCGCGGGAAAGCGCGCGCCGTTCCTTCGACGGATCCATGCCCCCGACGCAAGTGGCGATGCGGGCCCCGGCCTGCTGGTAGAGCCAGATCAGCTCGCGGCTGACTTGCAGGGCGAGTTCCCGCGTGGGCGCGATGACGAGCGCCAGGGGGGCATGGCCCCCGGTCACTGCGCCTGCTTCGTCCAGCAGATCGCTCGCCATGGCGAGGCCGAACGCAACCGTCTTGCCCGAACCGGTCTGGGCCGAAACGATCAGGTCGCGGCCAAGCGCTTCGTTCTCCAGAACGGCGGCCTGGACGGGGGTGGGCTGGGCATAGCCGCGTTCGGCAATGGCATTGCCGAGTGACGGCGGAAGGTTCGAAAAGGTCATGCAACTCACAAATGGCAGATCCCGCGCGAGGCGGGATGGGAATAAAGGGGGGCGTGTCTTGGTACGCGGTTGCCGGTCCGTGGTTCGGGCGGATCACGGAAACCGCCTGCCAGGCCAACTTGGCTACTTCGGCAATTTCGTGCCGCTCATAGTGCCCCGGAAGGCGCTGTCAAACGATGACGTGATTGCATCCCGCCTGCGGCGCCTGCCGAACCGTCCCGATTCCGGCCCCGGCGCGGGCTGGATGGTGCAGCAGGACGGGGGCGTCAGCCCTCCTCCCCGCCGCCTTTCCACCAGGCGGCGGCCTTGCCGACACGGGCCAGGGCCTTGCGGGCGGACTTGAGCAGGCGGGCGCGGCCCGGCCCGGCTGCTTCGTCCAGCTGGACCAGCTTGGCGTCCAGCCGGGCGGCCGTGATCGGGTCCAGCCCCGCGAACAGGGCCGCGCGGTGGGCCTCGGCCGTGACCATGTCGTTCAGCGTGCCGAGCCGGTCCTGTATCCGGGAGAGCGCCTTGGCGAAGCGCCGGATCTCGTCGGTTTGCGCGCTGTCGTAAAGCGAGGCGAAGAACGCCACGCCATAGCGCAGCTTCTTCGCCTCGATCCGCACCTTGTGCCGCGCGCGGTCGTCGATCCGGGCGAGATGCCTGCTCATCCGCCGCAACTTGCTCCGCCTGCGCCTGAGCACTTTGGCGACGAACGGTTCGAGCGGTCCGCCGCCCCCGGACGCGTCGAGGCGCTGCAGCCATTTCCCGGCTTCCAGCCACAGCGCGACCTGCATCAGCACCCGCTGGAACTGTTCGCCCGCCAGCATGGTCTGCGCCTTGTGCAGCGCGGTTTCGCGCCGGGCGCGCAAGTGGGCGAGCAGTTCCGCCGCGTCGGCGTCGTCCGGCGCTGCCGCCGGGGCGATGCGTTGCAACAATACGTCGAGATCGCGCACCGCGCCCAGCCGGGCGGCGGCCGCTTTCAGCTCCGCACGCAGGACCGGCGTCTGCTTGTCCCGCACCACCTTGCGGAACAGCACCATGGCCGCGCGCAGGCGGCGGATGGCGACGCGGGCCTGGTGGATCGCTTCGGGATCGGCATGGCCGAGGACCAGCGGGTAATTGGCCAGCAACTGTTCGAGGCAGTTCCAGCCGATGGCGCGGAAAGCGGAGCCCACGTCCTGCGCCGGCGACAGTACGACCGGGCGCGGGTGGACCGGCTTGGGCGCGATGCCATAGGCGAGAGCGTGGCCGCGTTCGCCCTTGGCCGCGACCGACCAGCGCAGTTCCGGGCCGAGCGGCAATTCCAGCGCCAGCGCGGCGAGGTCGGGGAACTGGCCGGAAAGGAGTTCCAGCTCGATCTCGCACACCGGTTCGGAACGGTCCCCGGCCACGATCTCGCCCTGGTCGAAGGCTGCTTCGATCCGCGACTGGCCGTGGTGCAGGCGGCGCGTGGTGCGGGCGATGCGGGTTTCGGCAAGCGGTTGCAGTTCGAGATTGCCGAGGAT
>JAQVEQ010000262.1 GCA_028697875.1 Novosphingobium sp.
CCGAGTCCCTTCCGAATCTCGAAATCAGGAAGCCAAGCTTGCCGGATCGAACCCTTCCTCCCAATAGTGCGGACGGACAATGGGCAGACCCAGGGCCGCGAAGGCGCGATTGTCCTCCCAATAGGTCGATTCGAGCACGATCTTCCCGCTGTTGTCGAACTCAAGGAAGGTGGAACCGAGCGTGCTGATCGTTTTCCCGCCCGTCGCAATGCCACGATAGCTCTTGGCGCCGTCGATCTCGACATTCCAGTGGATGAGGCCCCTGCGTTCGTTCCCGAGATATTCGGTCGCCGTGAAACGATAGCGACCATTCTCGCCGGCCGCGATGCCGCCCAGATTGCGGATCAGCATCTCGGCGTCGGTGAACGTGTCGTTCTCATGATCGTCGATCTTCGACCAGTCCGACGAAAAGAAGTCGGCATAGAGGGTGCGCAGCACATGGATATCGCCGCCGAGCGCATTGCACCAATCCTGCGCGAATTCGAGCGTTCCGGCGGGAGCCCCGCTCAGTTCGACATCCGCCGAACGGGCAGGCCCTTCGTGCGGTATGCCGGTGAGGATCTTGGTCGGGCTGACGGGACCTACCACGCGCAGGACCGCAGCGGCATCCCACCAGGAGGATTCCCGCTTGATGAAGCCGTCCTTGTAGATGTGGAATGTATGACCCTGGGTCGTGAAGGGCTTGTCCTTGACGTCGAGGCCGATGAACATGGCCGCATCCTCGGGTCCCCACTCCCAACGCAGCAGCCCGAAATTCTCATCGCCGATATAGGAGCGCATCCTGAAATTGTGGATGCCGACGCCATTGGTGCGGTCCTTGTTGGCGTAGGGGACGAACAGCCGGTGAAGGTCCGCCTGGTTGTCGATATTGTGCTGGTCGAGCATCACATCCTCGAAGACGAAGTCGTCGCCTGGCCCATATAGGCTGCAGATGGCTTCCGGGCTGTGCCTGAAGGCTTTCAGCCATTTCACGCAAAATGAATAATGCATCGTCCTGCTCCTTCCGTGCGACGAGCGTTGCGCTCGATAATCCGATGTGTCGGCATTACATCCTGAAGACCCCGTATCGCGGTTCGGGGATGGGGGTGTTGAGCGCGGCGCTGAGCGCGATCGCAATGGTTTCTCGGGTGGCGAGCGGATCGATGACGCCATCGTCCCACAGCTCGGAGGTGGCATACCAGGCACTGGACGAACGCTGATATTCCGCGATCACGGGCTCGCGGATGGCCGCGATCTGCTCATCGGTAAGCGCGCCGCCTTCTCGTTCCATCTGCCTGATCTTGACCGTGGTCAGCACGCCAGCGGCCTGCTCGGCACCCATCACGGCCACCTGCGAGCGCGGCCAGGAGAACATGAAGCGCGGATCGAAGGCACGGCCGTTCATGCCGTAGGTTCCGGCCCCGAAGGAGGCGCCGCAATTGATCGAGATCTTCGGGACCGAGGCGCCGGACACCGCCATGATCATCTTGGCGCCGTCCTTGGTGATCCCTCGCCGCTCATATTCGCGGCCGACCATGAAGCCGGTGATGTTCTGCAGGAACAGGAGCGGCGTGCGGTTCTGATCGCACAGCTCGATGAAGTGCGCACCCTTCAGCGCACTGTCGCTGAACAGCACGCCGTTGTTGGCGAGGATGCCGACCTGCTGGCCCCAGATGCGGGCATAGCCGCAGATGAGGGTGGTGCCGTAGCCCGGCTGATATTCGTGGAAGCGGCTGCCGTCGACGATGCGGGCGATCACCTCGCGCATGTCGAACTGGACGCGGCCATCGGCGGGCAGGATGCCGTAAAGCTCCGCCGGGTCATAGGCGGGCGGTTCGGGATCGATCGCCGGCTCGCCAGCCTTGGGTTGCCTGCGCCATTGCGCGACGATCTCTCGCGTGATCGCGATGCCGTGCAGCTCGTTGTCGGCCGGATAGTCGGCAACCCCGGAAACCGACGTGTGCATGTCCGCGCCGCCCAGCTCGTCGACGGTGACATCTTCCCCGGTCGCCGCCTTCACCAGCGGCGGACCGCCGAGGAAGATCGCGCCCGTGCCGCGCACGATCACGGAATAGTCGCTGAGCGCGGGGATATAGGCCCCGCCCGCCGTGCAGTTGCCAAGGACAAGCGCCACCTGGGGCACACCCATCTTCGAGAGGGTGGACTGGTTGCGGAAGATGCGCCCCGCGCCGTAGCGATCGGCGAAGAATTGGGCCTGGAGCGGGAGGAAACCGCCGGCGCTGTCGCACATATGCACGACCGGCAGACGGTTCTCGATCGCGATGTCGAGCGCGCGGACGATCTTTTTAACCGACATGGGATACCAGGCGCCGCCCTTGACGCTGCTGTCGTCGCCCCGGATAATCACTTCCTTGCCCGATACGATGCCGATGCCGACGAGCTGGCCGGCCCCCGGCGCATCGTCGGCATAGGGCGCTTCGCCCGCCGCCAGGGTGGAGAGTTCGAGGAAAGGCGTGCCGGGATCGAGCAGTTGCTCGAGCCTGGCGCGGACCGTCATCTTGCCCTGGCGTTCAAGCCGCTGAAGATCGCGCTCGGGGCGGACATTGCGGACCGCGTGCTGGCGCCTTTCCAGTTCCGCCGCAAGCGCGCGATTATGCTCGACATTGGCGAGAAATGCGGCGTCGCGGGGATCGATCCGGCTGTGAATGCGGCGCATCATGCGTCCTCTCCCAGCGGAGCGAGCGTGACGAGCGGCGCGTCGCGCTCGAACGACTGCGAGAGTGTGACGTGGACCGCTTCGACAACGCCGTCGCGCGATGCGCGGATGGCCGTTTCAAGTTTCATGCTTTCGATCACCAGCAATATGTCGCCTTCCCTGACGGTCTGCCCGGCTTCGCTCGACACGCCAACGACAGCGCCGGGCATGGGCGCGCGCACCGTATCTTCCGATCCACTTGCCGCTCCGGCCGCATGGCGCAGGACGGCATCCTTGAAGAGCAGCTCATGGGACTCGCCGTTCCAGTGGATGAAAAGCCTGTCACCTTGCCCGGCGATGTGGACGGGGCCCTGGCTGTCGCCTGCGCGCAGCAAGCCGTTGTCGAGGGAAATCGCGACATCGCCGCCGTCGAAGCGCAGGATGTAGCCGTCAGCCGTTCTCGACAGCCAGATCAGATGGTCATGGCCATCCAGTTCGATACAATGCCGCATCAGTTCCTCCATCCGCCGATGGCGGCGTGAAGCGGGGGAACCGCGTTCGCGGCATCGAGGACAGGGCGGGCCGAAAGCGCCGCCGCCGCCAGCAGGGCGCGGACCGTGGCGCCATCCACAGCCGGGTCGGCCGCCAGTTCGGGTTTCTCACCGATCAGGCCCGTATGTATGGCGCCGGCGCGCACATCGGGATCGGCGAGCAAGCGTCGCAGATAGGCGATATTGGTGCGGCACCCCAGAATGACGAAATCGGCGAGCGCGGCATCGGCCTTGTCGAGCGCCGCTTCGCGGCTCG
>JAQVEQ010000054.1 GCA_028697875.1 Novosphingobium sp.
AAGCGTTGGACTACGAGCCGGGCTTCGACCAACTCCCGAGCAAGGAAGCCTTTCTGGAAACGCATTCCGAAACGCTCTGGCGTTATGGCTCGCCTTTGCAGCGCTTGGAAACAGCGCCTGCCAACGGCGAGGCCGTGTCACATATGGGGCCGGGTTCCAGCTGACCGTACCGGATAGCCGGTAAACGGAAACTGCCGGTGTTCCGCCTCGCTGCCGCAGGCGGGACCGACCGGTTCATCCACAGTTGAAATGGGCGATAATCCGTGGATCGAGCGGCTGCCTGAAACGCACGTGGAGGACGTCTTCGTCCTGCCGTGCGGCTGCGATGTCGATCGGACCGATCGCTCCGATCCAGAGCGACAGGTTGCCTTCGAGCACCTTGATGTCCGAGGCTGCACGAATGTCGCAGCCGTCACTGGCCAGTTCCGACACGAGAGTGTCGATTTTCCGGGATTCGACAATGCATTCGCTCGGAATGGGCATACCCAGCCTCCGGCATTTCGCTGCACTCGCATGTCAACGTAAACGGCCGCCACACGCGCGGGTCTATCGGCCCGCGCGGCACATGATGGCCCCAATCGATGAATGTAATATGTCCAAGGGGCAATAAATTCTCAAGCCAGGGTATCAGGTCTCGTCGGCCTGCGCCAATATACGCTCGGCCAGCTTGAGATGCGGGCGGTCGATCATCTTGCCGTCGAGCTTGAGCGCACCGGCGCCCGGCTCTGCGGCGAAAGCGGCGACGATCGCCCTGGCATGGGCGATTTCCTCCGCACTCGGCATGAAGCCCTGGTTGATGATCGGCACTTGCGCCGGATGGATCGCCATCATCCCGGTAAAGCCGTCGCGCCGTCCGCGTGCGGCATAGGCGGCAAGGCCGGCTTCGTCGCCGATGTCGGGAAAGACCGTCTCGATTGCGGGAACGCCGGCGGCATGGGCGGCGAACAGCACCAGCGAACGCACCACCTTGTAGGGATCGGTATAGCTGCCGTCTTCTTCCCTGGCGTTGCTGGCGCCGATGGCGGCAGGCAGGTCTTCCGCCCCCCAGGTGAGGCCGGCCAGGCGGCCGCTCGTCTCGCGGAACGTGCCGAGTTCGAACAGGGCCGCCGGGGTTTCGGTGGCGATCGGCAGGATCGGAATGTTCGCGCCGTGCATCAGGCCGTCCAGCGTTTCGATGTCCGCGGCGCCTTCCGCCTTGGGCAGGACGATGCCGTGCGGGGCGTGCGGAAGGATCGCTTCGAGATCGGCACGGGCGTAAGCGCTGCCAAGCGGGTTGATCCGCACGAACGTGGTCACTGTCGGTTCGGCTTCGAGCCATTCGGCGATGCAGAGCCGGGCGGCGGGTTTGGCATCCGGCGCGACCGAATCCTCCAGGTCGACAATCAACGCATCGGCCCCGCTGGCGGCGGCCTTTTCGAAACGGTCCGGGCGATCCGCCGGGACGAAGAGCAGCGAGCGCAGTTTCATGCCGCGATTCTCCCCGGCTGAAGCGCGAAATGGCATTTTGCCGAGCTGGTAAAGGGCACTGTCTCTCGTCCTTTTCGATTCGTGCGCATTGGCAGTTGGGCCCATATCACCTCGCGGAGCATGGGGGCGAGCACCGCGTTGGGCGGTGCGTCATCGCCTGCGAATATTTCTGTATGACTGCGGGGCGAAGTGCATCTATGGCGGGCGCGCCCGAAGCGATCGCCGGTTTCCCGGCCCAATTCGGGTAACTGCCGCACAGACCGGACCATCCGGCGCACCAGGGCGGGGGAAGGGGCTGGAGCGGAATGAAGGGCGTATCGGGTAAGGTGCCGGGCCTGGTCGGCGTGGCGGTATTGGCGCTGGCGCTTGCCGGTTGCTCCCGGATACCCGGCGGAGGAGCCGAACCCGCCGATCTCGATTGGGCGAAGATCGCGGGCGACGATGCGGAAACCGGTTTTTCGGCGGCATCGCAACTGACGCCGGACAATGCCGGGCGGATCGGGCTCGCCTGGTACATGGATCTTGACGAAGGCGCGCTCGAGGCGACGCCGCTCGCGGTCGATGGCACGCTCTATTTCACCGGTGCGCGTTCGAACGTCTACGCAGTCGATGCGGTGACCGGCAAGCTCAAGTGGGATTACGACCCGGAAATCGGCAAGCACAATCCCGACAAGCTCAAATATTCCCTGCCGGTCAACCGGGGGGCGGCTTACGATAACGGTAAGGTCTTTGCCGGTACTCTCGATGGCCGCCTGATCGCGCTCGACGCGAAAACGGGCAAATTGATCTGGTCGGCGGATACGGTTCCGGCGGACAGCATGCACACGGTGACCGGGGCGCCGCGCGTCTTCAGGGGCAAGGTCATCATCGGCAATGCCGGCGCGGACTGGACCATGCGCGGCTACGTCACCGCCTACGATCAGGAAAGCGGCAAGAAGGTCTGGCGCTTCTACACCGCGCCGGGGAAGCCGGACGACAACGCCGGGGACCCCGCGATGGAGCGGGCCGCCAGCACCTGGTCGGGCGAATGGTGGAAGACGGGAACCGGCGGCACCGTGTGGAACGGGATGACTTTCGATCCCGAATTCAACCGGATCTATATCGGCACGGGCAATGGCGGGCCTTACGACCCGGCTTTCCGCAATCCGCAACATCTCGACAATCTCTATCTCGCCTCGATCGTCGCGCTCGATGCCGACACCGGCAAATACGTCTGGCATTATCAGGTCAATCCGGCCGAGGCGTGGGATTACAAGGCGACGGCGAACATGATCGCCGCGACGATCGCCATCGATGGCAAGCCGCGCAAGGTGCTGATGCAGGCGCCGACCAACGGCTTTTTCTATGTGCTCGACCGCGAGAGCGGGAAGCCGATCTCCGCCGCGAAACTCGGCAAGGTCACCTGGGCCAAGGGCATCGACCTGAAGAGCGGGCGGCCGATCGAATATCCCGATATCCGTTATGAAAAGGGGCATTCGGATCTCTGGCCCGGTCCGCTGGGGGCGCACAACTGGCAGCCGATGACTTACAGCCCGAAAACCGGACTGGTCTATATCCCCTACATGCAGATGGGCATGCGCTATTCGACCGAGGGGCAGGGCGAGGGCCAGGGCGGTGAAGGGGCCAATTCCTACGGCAGCCTCACTCTGACGCCGCTCATCGTCGACAAGGAAGACGGCAAGGGCGCCCTGATCGCCTGGGACCCGGTGGCGCAGAAAGCGCGCTGGAAAGTGCAGCACGACACGATGTGGAACGGCGGCACGCTTGTCACGGCGGGAGGGCTGGTCTTCCAGGGCCTGCAGGACGGGCGTTTTCTGGCCTACGATGCCGCGAACGGCAAGCAGCTCTGGAGCTTCGACGCGCACATGGGCATCATCGCGGCGCCATCGACCTACAAGGTCGACGGCAAGCAGTATGTGTCCGTGCTGGCCGGTACCGGTTCGGTCCTGGCAAGCTGGAGCAAGGCGCTGAAATCGGGCTGGAAATACCGCGTCCATACCACGCGGCTGCTGACGTTCGCTCTCGACGGCAAGGCCGATCTGCCGCCGTCGCCGCCGCGCGACTTCTCCGTTTCCCCGGTCGATGACCCGGCCTTCGTGGTCGACGAGGCTGCGGCGAAGCGGGGCCGCGCAGTGGCCGGGATGTATTGCACGACATGCCACGGGGTCGGTCTCGATCCGGCCGGAAACATGTCGCCCGACTTGCGGGAATCGGGCGTGGTGCTCGATCGCGACGCGTTCCGGCTGGTGGCCGGGAAGGGTCAGCTGGCTTTCCGGGGAATGCCGCGTTTTGCCGAGCTTTCGGATGCCGATCTCGAGGACCTGCGGGCCTATATCCGGCAAGAGGCGCGGGCGGCGATGGCCGCGAACAAGGCGCGCGAAAAGTCCGGGGGGCATTGACGGGGGCTTCCCGGTGCAGTTTCAGCTCTGACGACATGACACCCAGGTTTGCAATCGTGCTGACGGCCGCGCTGGCCGCGATGTGGGGCGGGACGGCCTCCGCCGAGGACAACGGCGAAATCGTGGTGACGGGCGAGGGGCTGGACCGGACGCCCGCGGCTCCGGCCTATGATGGCAAAGTGCTGGAGCGCGAGGAGATCGTCTCCTCCGCCTCGGGCCGGATGGAGGACGTGCTGGCGTCCGTTGCCGGGTTCCAGCAGTTCCGCCGCTCCGACAGCCGCTCCGCCAATCCCTCGGCGCAAGGCGTGACCTTGCGTGCGCTCGGCGGCAATGCGACGAGCCGGGCGCTGGTGCTGCTCGATGGCGTGCCCATGGCCGATCCCTTCTTCGGCTATATCCCCCTGCCTGCACTGGTGCCCGAGCGATTGCGGCGCGTGGTCGTGACGCGCGGCGGCGGGTCCGGGCCGTTCGGGGCCGGGGCGCTGGCCGGCGCAATCGAGCTGGAAAGCACGGATGCCGCGACGCTCGGCCTCTTGAGCGGCAGCGCTCTGGTCAGTCAGCGGGGGGAGACGGAACTGAGCGGCAGCATCGCGCCGCGGCTCGGTTCCGGGTTCGCCGTTCTTTCCGGCCGCTGGGACCGGGGGGAAGGCTTCTACACCACGCCGAGGGACCAGCGCGTGCCCGCGACCGTCCGGGCCGGGTACGGCAACTGGTCGGCCGGCGCGCGGGCGGTCATGCCGCTGTCCGGCGATGTGGAACTGCAGGCGCGGGCCCTGGCTTTCGACGACCACCGCACCTTGCGCTTCAAGGGGGCTGAGAGCACCAGCAGCGGGCAGGACGCCAGCCTGCGCCTGATCGGCCGGGGCGACTGGCAATTCGATGCACTCGCATACGTTCAGTCGCGTGATTTTTCCAATGTTGTGGTCAGTTCGACCCGCTACGTCCCCGTCCTCGACCAGCGCAAGACGCCGTCCACCGGGATCGGCGGCAAGTTCGAACTGCGCCCGCCCGTGGGGGCCAATCATGTCCTCAAGATCGGCGCCGACTACCGCCGCGCTTCGGGCACGATGTACGAAGGCGCCTACAGCGCCTACACGGGCAATCTCACTGCCAGCCGCCGTGCCGGAGGGCACAACAGCGATATCGGCCTGTTCGTCGAAGACGACTGGACCTTGGGGCCACTGGTCCTGACCGGCGGCCTGCGCGCCGACCGCACGAGCATCCAGGGCGGCTACTATACCGAGCGCGATCCCGCTGGGGTGGTCGTCGGCGATACCCGTTTCGACAACCGCTCCAGCTGGGACGTGACATGGCGCGCGGGCGGGCTGTGGCACTTGTCCCCGGCCGTCACCCTGCGCGGTGCGGCCTACAGCGGGGTCAGGTTGCCGACGCTGAACGAGCTATACCGGCCGTTCGTCGTCTACCCGGTCACGACCCAGGCGAACGCGGCGCTCAAGAACGAGAAGCTGGAAGGCTACGAGGCCGGGATTGCCCTGGTGCCGATGGACGGGGTAACCGTGTCCGTCACCGGGTTCGACAACCGGGTGAAGAATGCCATCGCCAATGTCACGATCGGGACGAACCTGCGCCAGCGGCAGAACCTGCCGGCGATCGAGGCCCGGGGCGTGGAACTTGGGGCGAGCATCGGGACGGGCAAGGTCCGTTTCGACGGGAGCCTGGCCTGGACCGATGCGGAAGTGGCGGGCAAGGGCGCATCGGCGGAACTCGACGGCAAGCGCCCGGCCCAGACGCCGCGATGGGCGATGAGCGGGACCCTGTCCTACACCCCGGCGCCGGGATGGCTGCTGTCCGCCACACTGCGCCATGTGGGCCGGCAGTACGAGAGCGACCTGGAAACGGACGTGCTTCCGGCCGCGACGACATTCGACGCATTCGCGCAAGTACCGCTTGCAGGCAGGTTCTCGCTTGTCGTGCGAGGGGAGAACCTGTTTGACGAGATGGTGGTTACCCGCAATTCGGGCGGATCGCTCGATCTAGGAGCGCCGCGCACCCTGTGGGCCGGCGTCAGGTGGCGGCGATAGGCTGGGGCACGGACCCCGGCTTCGAACGCGGAAATTCCGCGATACGGGGGCAATGCGGAAGTTTGTGGACACTCACATTCTGGTCATGCATTAGGCGGCGGAATCCGCGATATAGTTGTCATTGGCTATCAATTCTTCCGATGAGTCTTCGATCATGCCGACCGTGAATGGGGGGCGGTCCGGCCGCGACAGGGGCTGGATGCTCATAAGGGGCTTCCTGTCCCAGAATGTTGCGATCGGCTGTTCCTACGGTGCCTTCGGCGTCAGCCTTCTGGCCCTGCAGGACCGTTATTCCGCCGGGCGCGGGATCGTTTCGCTGGGATTTTCCTTCGTGATCCTCGGGATGGGGCTGCTCGGTCCGCTTATCGCCCGTTCGGTGGGCCGGCTCGGCCTGAGGCGGACGATGATGTTCGGGACGGTCCTTGCCGGCAGCGGTTACGGGGTGCTGGCGTCTTCTTCCAGCATCGTCGCGTTCCTTCTTGCCTTCGGGCTGTTGATCGGTCCGGGTGTGGCGTTGTCCGGGACATTGCCGGTCGGCCTGCTGGCGGGCGGCTGGTATCCCGAAGCGCGCGGGCGCGCGGTCGGCCTGGCGACAATGCCGGTCCTGCTCAGCCTCATGCCGATGATCGGGACCGCGCTGATCGAGTGGCTGGATCTGTCCGGTTTCTACGCCGTGCTGGCGGTGCTGCATTTCCTGCTCTTGCCCGTCCTGGCCGGAGTCCATTCGGCGCCGCCCCTTCCGCATACGGCGTCTGCCGTTCCGGCCCATGCGCAGGGCGGGTCCGGCGGGCTGCTGACCAGGCCGGTCTTCTGGCTGATGGTGCTGTGCGGCGGAGCGATCAATTCCGTCGGCATCACCGGCGTTGCCAACATGGTCGCGCTTCTGGTCGAACAGGGGCGATCGCCCGGCCAGGCGGCGTTTCTGGCATCGTTGATGGGGGGCGCCAGTGTGCTGGGGGCTTTCGGTATCGGCTGGCTCTGCGATCATATCGGCGGCGGCCGGGCGCTCGCCGTTGCCGCGGCGGGATTCGGGGTTGGCTGGCTGGTTCTCGGCAGCGCGCCGGGCTTCCCCACGATAGCTTTGCCGGTGCTCTTCATCGGCGCTTGCGGGGCGGGAATATTTCCAGCCGTCAACGTCGTGTCGACCAGAATCTTCGGCCTCGACCGGCTGGGGCATGCGCTCGGCCTGTTCGGCTTTTTCACTTTGCCGATGACGTTCATCCTGCCGCCGGCTGCCGGTGTGCTGCACGATGCCACGGGCAGCTATCAGGCGATGATCGCGGTGATCGTATCGGCTTGCACAATCGTGGCAGTCTGCTTTTTTCTGCTCGGGCGTTTCGAGGGAAAGACGGCGCAGGCATAGCCGCCGCCGAGGTATTTCACGGCGGCGAGGCATAAGAATAACCTGGAAGGGGAGATGGCGGTTATGGGGATCCATCAGGATCGTGGGGTGAAGCGGCGCTTCGGACGGGGGGCGGCTGTCGCTGCCGTGCTGGCGCTGGGCGCTGCCGCCTATGCCTTCTGGCCCGCGCCGAAAGTTGCCATCGACTACGATGGCCCGGTCGCTGGATGGGAGCGTTGGGGCGGCGGGGACGGCGGGACGCGCTATTCGCCGTTGACGCAGATCACGCCGGACAATGTCGCCGCGCTCCAGCCGGCCTGGACCTATCACATAGGGGAGATCAAGGCGCCGGAAGGCCTGTCGCCGACGTTCGAGGCGACCCCGATCACGGCGGAAGGGCGGCTTTACGTCTGTTCGGGCAGCGGCCGCATCGCCGCGATCGATCCCGAGACGGGCCGCGAGATCTGGGCGGCCGATCCGCAGTCGGACTACACCAGCAGTTACCTGATCAACTGCCGCGGCGTCACCTATGTTCGCGACAGGCAGGTGCCGGAAGGTGAAGTCTGCGCCGGGCGCATCTTTGCCGGTACGGTCGACGACCGGCTGGTGTCGCTGGATGCCAAGACGGGCAAGCTGTGCGGGATGTTCGGCGCGGGCGGGATTCTCGATCTCAAGCCGGCTCTCGGCAAGATCGAACGGGGCGATCTCTCGGTCTCCTCGCCGCCGGTGGTGGTGGACGACAGGATCGTCGTCAACAGCCGCGTTTCCGACAATATCCGGGTGGACATGCCGGCAGGCGTGATCCGCGCGTTCGACGTCCATAGCGGCAAGCTCGCCTGGGCCTGGAATGCCGTGCCGCCGGGGATGAGCGATGCCGCCGATGCGCCGCAAGGCGAAGCCTACGTGCGCGCGACGCCCAACTCCTGGGCCCCGATGTCGGCCGATCCGGCATTGGGCCTCGTCTTCGTGCCGATGGGCAATGCCGCGCCGGATCATTTCGGGGGCGACCGCAAGGGGCTCGACTACTATGCGAGTTCGGTGGTGGCGCTGGATGCCAAAACCGGCGAGGCCCGCTGGCATTTCCAGACCGTCCACCACGACCTGTGGGACTACGACATTCCCGCGCAGCCGGTCGTGTTCGACCTGCCGACGGCGAACGGGCCGGTCCCGGCGCTCGCCCAGACGACCAAGCAGGGGCATATCTTCATTCTCGACCGGCGGACGGGCAAGCCGCTCTATCCGGTGGAAGAACGACCCGTGCCGCAGGCTGGCGCGGTTCCCGGAGAAAAGCTGTCCCCGACCCAGCCGTTCCCGGCCAATCCGGCTTTCATCATCCGTTCGCACGACCTGACCGAAGCCGACATGTGGGGCTTTACCCCGTGGGACCGGTCGCGCTGCCGGAAGATGTTCAAGTCGGCCCATTACGAAGGCATTTTCACGCCGCCTTCGCTCCGGGGATCGATCCAGTACCCGAGCTTCCAGGGCGCTTCCAACTGGGGCGGGATCACTATCGATCCCGAGCGCGCGATCCTGATCGCCAACACGCAACAGGTGGCCTCCATCATGCAACTGGTGCCGCGTGACCAAATCGCGAGGCGCACCGAGGCTGGGGAACACATCCTGCCCGCGTCGGGATCGCCCTATGGGCTGGTCATGAAGCCGATGCTGTCGCCGCTGGGCGCGCCGTGCAACGAGCCGCCGTGGGGCACGCTGGTCGCCATCGATCTCGCCCAGGGCAAGCGGCTGTGGGAAGTGCCGCTGGGGACTACGCGCGATCAGGCGCCGTTTCCGATCTGGCTGAAACTGGGCGTGCCCAATCTCGGCGGCTCGATCGTCACCGCCTCAGGCTTGGTATTCATCGGCGCCACGACCGACGATTACCTGCGGGCTTACGATATCAAGACCGGGGATGTCCTGTGGCGCGCCCGCTTGCCGGGCGGCGGACAGGCTACGCCGATGACTTACCGGCTGAGCAAGGACGGCCGCCAGTACGTCGTCATCGCGGCGGGCGGGCACAAGTATCTCGGCACGACCGTGAACGACACGCTCGTCGCATATGCCTTGCCGCGATAACCGGTGAAGGGGCACCCGGCGGGGTGCCCCTTTCGCATGGTCAGACGGTGGCGACCGGCGTCACGGGCGAACCGACCGAACCGGGCAGGCGCAGCGGCGGGGCGGTGAGCAGGAAAGCGCTGCGCCCGTTGGCCAGAAGCCAGTCGGCAAGTTCGTGCAGCAGCCACAGTTCGCCCAGGTGGATGCCGAGCTTGAACAGGCACAATTCGTGCAACGGCAGGATGGCATGGTCCGGCCCGGGTGGGCTTTCCCAGTCGTAGCCTTCGACCGCGAGATTGTCGGAACAGATCGCCACGATGCCGCTTTCGTCGATCCAGCGCAGGAGACGTTCGTCCTTGCCGTCGAGACCGGCGCCCGTCGCGTCGAGTATCGCCTTGTCCGGCTTCTTGCCCATGCCGAGGACCGCTTCGTCGTAGCCCGTGTGGAGCAGGAGGAAGTCACCCGTGCGGACATCGACCTTCTGGGCGTCGATCGCGCGCATCAGGTCGTCGTAGCCGATCAGGCGCTGTTGGGTGCCGAACATCGCCTTGAGATTGACCATGACGCCGCGTCCCTGGACGCCCGCGGCAGCCATGTTCTCGATCCCCAGCGCCCTGGCGTAAGGGCCGCCTGGATCCTCCGGGCCGAGCATGTGCTCATGCGCGCGGAAGCCGTTGTAATAGACCTTCTCGGCCACGCCATCGCCATCGGCGTCGAACTTCTGCCCCATGTGGGCGAGCGAATCCCATTGGGTAGAAAACTGCGTGTAGAGGACCACCCCGTCGTCGCACATGACGTCGGAGCAGTGGTCGTTCGCCTGGTTGTAGGCGGGGCCGTCGTCCAGTTGTTCGACGAACAGCCTGGGCGGCTTGCGCATGTCGATCATCTGGCCGGGGTAGTCGAGCGGCAGGCTGAGCGTGAAGGCGATGCCTTCCTTCACTTCGCGGGCACCGGCCAATCGCCGTTCGGCGGTAAGAAGGTTCATCCGTCCGATCTGGTCGTCGGGTCCGAAATCGCCCCAGTTTGACCCTTCGGGCCGTCGCTTCCACCTCATGCCATTCCTCTCCCTCGTCCTGTCGCGGTCCGCCATGCCTTTGGGCGGCTTTCCCCGCAGGGTGGGGCACCGCTGCCGGGCTGTCAAAACAAATGCATGGCGGCGCGTATCGCGCGGTTACGCCAGCCCTAGCGGTGCGTGCCGACAGCGCCGTTCAGGATCAGGTGGATGGAGTTTTTCATGACGAACCGGAAATTCTCGCGTTCGTCGAGCGCGTTCTGCGCGTGCATGCGCGCGATCTCGGCAGTCGCCACGGAGCACAGGACCTTGGCCATGATCGCGGTGTTGACGGCGGCCGGGTCTATCTCCGGACGCCGGTCGAGCAGGCTCTTGAGCGGTTGCAGGATGTTGTCGTCGAACTGGCGGCGGCTGGCGGCGTCCAGCTCGGGGAAACGGCTGCTTTCCTTCTGGATGAGCTGGGCGAAGGCGACGACCTTGGGGCGGGTGTAGAGTTCCAGCAGGGAAGCGGAGAACTTCATCAGGGCTTCGTCGAGCGGCAAGTCGCCCGCCAGGACGGTCGCCGGTTTCGCCAGGTCGCCGCTCAGCCAGGTGAGGGCGGCTTCGTAGAGGTGCTGCTTCGAAGGATAGTGCGCATAGAGCGTGCGCTTCGAAACTTTCGCATGGGTCGCGACGGCGTCCATGCTGGTGGAGAACCCCTCCTGCGTGAACAGGTCGGTCGCAGCTTCCAGAATGCCCGCGTGCAGCGCCTGGGCCTGTTCCTTTGTCGGCCGGCCCTTGCGGGGGCTGCGTGCAGGCTGTTTGCGCCTTGCGGTATCGGTTGTCGCGGTTGCCAAGATTGCCCCTCGTTCTGGCGCGGCGTCGGTGCCCATTGGTTGATGCCTTATCCTGCCGTGCCCGGTGGGGGATGCAAGGCCTGCATGATAAAATGCGAATCCGTGTTGACCTTGGTACGAATGCGTTTACTTTTTGCGTTCCTCCACATCTGTGGAGAATCGGTGAGGTTTGCCGTCTTCCCGGCCGGGAGCGGCGGGCCATGCCGGGCAAAGAGATAAACACAACAAGGTTTCCGGGAGAATCGCGGCATTTGCGTCGCTATTCATGGATTTCTCCGGAACCGCCATGGATGGAGAAACGGGATGCGGATCATCGATGTAGACAGCCACTTCAACGAACCGGCCGACTGGTTCGCGAAGGCCAATCCGGCGCTGGCGGCCAAACTTCCGAAAATGACAGTGGCGGAACAGTTGATCGACGTTCTTGTCGGCGACCTGTTTTCCTCCGTTCCGCCCGCCATGCGGCCCGATCCGATGACGCTGCTGCCCGCAGTCGTGGTCGAAGCTTACGAGAAGTCGCTCGAAGGCGGCGATCCCCCGCAGATCGCGATCGACGCCGGGGCCTATTCGCCCGAAGCTTACGAACCCGCGCCGCGCCTGGCGTGGATGGACAAGCGCGGGATCGACAAGCAGATCGTCCTGCCGTCCAACGGCTATCACCCCTATCGTCACGCCATGCGCAACGATCCCTCGCTCGCGCTGCCCGCGCTGGAAACCTACAACAACTGGGCGCTGGACCAGCTCGCCGGCTATACCGAGCGCCTGATCCCGGTGGTCGTGGTCGACCTGATGGACGTCCAGTGGTCGCTCAAGCAGATCATGGAAGGGCGCAAGCGCGGCGCACGCGCGGCGTTCGTCAAGGCCGACCCGCACGGCGACAAGTCGCTCGATCACCCCGATTTCGAACCGTTCTGGGCCACTTGCGAGGATATCGGCATGGCCGTGATGTTCCATGTCGGCGGCGGCCGCGCGGCAATGCATCCGGGCTGGGCCAACAATGGCGGCAACATGGCGGCATTTTACCGCCAGGCCTCGCTTGCACGCCGTCTCGTGCCGCAACTGGCGCTGGGTGCGATGATTTTTGGCGGCGTGCTGGAACGCTATCCGAACCTTGCGATCGTCGTTTCGGAACTGGGGATCGACTGGCTGCCGGACTTTCTCGAAGCTGCGGATGCCGAAGCGGACAACAGCCGCCCGCGCATGCTCAGCTTCGCGCCGTACAACCTGACGCTCAAGCCCAGCGAATTCATGCAGCGGCAAGTGATCGTTTCGGTCGTGCACCAGCAGGACCGGCTGCATCCGACGATCGATCGCGTGCCGGAAGGGATGATCGTCTTCTCGTCCGACTTCCCGCATATCGAAGGGCATCAGGAAGCCGTCGCGATCTACGACAAGCAATGCGAAGGGCTCAGCCAGTCGGCGCGCGAGGCCTTCTTCGGCACGTCGGCGGCGCGTTTGCTCGGCATCTGAGCAAGAGGCGGGCCGGGCAGGTTCCGGCCCGCTCCATTCCTTCGCCCGCAAGCCTCATGGACGCGGGCGGGGTATGCGTAGAAGAAGAGAGCTGAGGGGGAGAGACATGGCGATCAAGGGCTTTGCCTTCACCAAGATCATCGTGGCCGATCTGGCCGCGATGGAGAAATTCTACGTCGACGGGCTGGGCCTGGGCGTGGTTACGCGCATTGCCGTGGACGAGACGGGCTGGTCTCTGGACGAGACGATCCTTTCGATCGGAGAGGGGCCGGGCACGCACCTCAACCTCCTGCAATACCGCAACCAGCCTGCCCCGCCGACGGGCGAGGCGGTGGTCGGGCTTGCGGTCGAGGATATCGAGAGCGTGGTGGCAATGGCCGTCGCCGCGGGCGGCAAGGTGACCGTGCCGGTCCAGGACGTGCCGGGCCATGCAATGCGCCTGGCCTACGTCGCGGATCCGGAAGGCCATCTCATCGAACTGGTCGAGCCGCTGGCGGCCTGACGGGCAGGGCGGACCCCCCACATGCCCGATTTCGCGGCATTGCGGACTGCGAGCAATCCTCCATTCGCTGGGCTGCGATAGCGGCTTGCAGCTTTGCGGAATAAAGATACAACATGCGTTGTACTATAGGCGAATCAAGCATGCCGGTCCGATACGGTCCGGCGGGCGGAAGAGGATGAAAGATGGCAGATACGGCAAACGTCGCACCCGAACCGACTCTCGAAACCGCGATTGCGGCACTTGACCCTGTCGTGGCGTTGCTTGCGCTGGTGCAGATTACCGGCGACCGGACGCTGTTGCACAAATACGGTCCGAAGCTGGAAGGTACCCAGGACCTGACGCGTTCGGCCTTTGTCGCGGTGGATGGCGTGCTCGGCCACGAAGAGGCGGATGACACCGTCGCCAACGAGATCCGCGGCCTGCTGATGCAGGAGGTGAAGGCCGGGCGCCATCCGATCATGCCGGCGATCGACAAGACGCTGTTCCGCGAAATGGCGCGGCTGGCCCTGGGCCTCGAACTGCCCGAAAAATCGCTCGATCCCGCTTACCAGCATGCCGGTTTCGCTACCGACACGCGTATCCGCGTGCCCGAGAAGGTGCCGCCGGAAGATTTCAAGGTGCTGATCGTCGGGGCCGGGATGGTCGGCATCAATGCAGCGATCAAACTACAGCAGGCGGGGATCGCCTATCAGGTGATCGAGGCGGAAAGCAATGTCGGCGGAACCTGGCTGGTCAACACCTATCCGGGCGCGGCGGTCGATACCGAAAGCCGGATCTATTCCTATTCGTTCGAGCCCAATTCCTCGTGGACCCGCTATTACCCGACCGGGCCGGAATTCCTCAGCTACCTCAACAAGGTAGTCGATAAGTACGGGGTGCGCGGGAAGATCGATTTCGAAACCCGCGTGTCAGGCGCCGAATGGGACGAAAACGCCGCGAAATGGGTGCTGAAGGCACAAAATGGCGGCAAGGACGTGACTTACGAGGGCAATATCCTCATCATGGCGACGGGGCCCAACAACGGCCCCAAATATCCCGACGTGAAGAATATGGACGCCTTCAAGGGGCGGATCGTCCATACCGCAAGCTGGGACAAGGATCTGGACGTCACCGGCAAGAAGGTCGTCCTCGTCGGGGCGGCGTGCAGCGGCGTTCAGGTCGCCTCGGCCCTGGCCGGCAAGGCCGAAAAGCTCACGGTCGTGATGCGCCAGCCGGAATACCTCATCCCCGACGTGCGCGACGACTTGCGGGTCGATCCGCTGGAAATCTGGGCGATGGAGAACATCCCCTTCGTTGCCCAGTGGATGCGGCTCAAGGGTATCTCCAGCCAGATGCAGGACATGCGCGGCATGCTGACGCTGGACGAGGAGCACCGCGCGAAGACCGGCGGGTTCTCCCCGCTCAACGACGCGATCCGCGACAATTGTCGCGCCTATATCGAGCGTTCGTTCCCCGACGACCCGGAGATGGTCGCGCTGCTGACGCCCGACTATCCGGTGTTCGGCAAGCGCCCCATCCTCGATTCCTGCCGTTATTACGAAGCGCTCAAGAAGCCCGGGGTGGATCTCGTGAAAGGGGAACTGGCCTCGTTCGAAGAGGATGCGGTCGTCCTGTCGGACGGGCGGCGGATCGAATGCGATATCGTGATCCTCGCGACCGGTTACCAGATGTACTGGGGCACACAGTTCGACATCAAGGGACGTGGTGGCAAGACGCTGCGCGAAATCTTCGATCCTTCGCCCTTCAGCTACTGGGGGATGCTGATCCCGGGCCTGCCCCACTTCGTCCTGACCGTTGGCCCCTACAGCCACCTGACCGCCACCCACGCGGTTCTGGGC
>JAQVEQ010000055.1 GCA_028697875.1 Novosphingobium sp.
GGGGATGATCGCCCGCCCGCGCGCGACTTCGTCCCGCACGAATTCGGGCGTCACGTAATCGGGGATCTGCGCCCCCCAGTCCTGCCCGTCGCGCATGTATTCGCGGAGCATTTCGCGCCCGAGGTTCTCGCGGATGGCGACGTATTCCATCTCCGGCGTGACGATTCCGGCCCGCGCATAGTGCATCTGGCTGACGTTCATGCCCGCCTTCGCCCGCAAGGGCCGCCGCACCACGTTGGGGAAGGCCGGGACGCCGCCCGAACGGTCGGGGCCGAGCTGGCCGTTGTCTTCCGGCCGGACGGCGCGGGCGTCGTATTCCTCCACGTCGCCCCGGCCCACGATCCATTCCCGGCGCAGGGCGGGCAGCCCGGCGGCGATGTCGATCGTGGCCTTGGGGTCGGTGTAGGGGCCGGACGTGTCGTAGACCCGCACCGGCGGTTCCCCGCTGGACGCTTCCAACGCGATCTCGCGCATCGCCACGCGCACTGCCGGGTTGTTCGGCGAAGGCACGTGGATCTTGCGGCTCCCCCGGATCGGTCCGGTGGTCACGCCTATTTCGATGTGCGAGTTGATATCGGCCATTGGAATACGTCTTTCGTCTTGGGGGGTATCAGGCGAAGCGGTACAGCCCGGCCACGGTCAGGCCGAGCCCGCAAACGAAGGTCACGATCGCCCAGCCGCGGTGCATGAAGCTGAGATTGCGCAGCCAGAACTGGAAATAGATGTCCGAGAAGCCGAGCACGGCCAGCGCTTCCAGCATCATCAGCCCGCCCAGCGCCTTGACCACGCAGCCGAGCAGGTCCGAGGGGTACCACTGGTTGGCCAGGTAGATCACCGCGCCGACCAGCATTTCCAGTCCGCCGCTGAGCAATTGCAGGGCGGGCGACTTTTCGATCTCGTTGACCAGGGTCTGCCAGACGCCAGGCTTGCGCAGGGCGCCGATCGCCGCGAACAGCGTGAAGAAGCCTAACAGTGTGGCCGACCAGGTGGTCGGATCGAACGTCTCGTGCATTGAACATCCTCCTCCGTCATTTTGGGTTGGGAAGGAGGATGACGCAGCGGACCGATTTGTCCAGCCTGCAAATACCCTCCCTCCGCCCGTGCTAACGGGTTCAGGTTCGACGGGTCGTGGGCCGCGACGCCCACCTCTCAGCCACAGGCCTTGCTGCAAGGCCTTCGCCGGCTCCCCGGGGAACGCCCATGATAGGGACTGTGCGCCCGGATGGAAAGGGCGCGCGGGGGAAAAACCGCGTCCGCCGCGTTGCCGCGCCCGCTGCCGCCGTTATGCTGCACGGACAGAGAGGAAATTTGCGAATGGCCGCCATGTCCCGCCCGCTTGCCCCGCTTGCGCTTCTGCTGCTGACCCGGCCCGGCGCGGCCCTGGCCCGGCCGATGACGGCGGAAGACGTCGCCCGGCTGGAACAGGTGGGACAGATCGCGGTGTCGCCCGACGGCGCGCGCGTGGCCTATACCCGGATGCGCTTGCCCGACGTGACGGGCGGGGAAGCCAACGGCCCGGCGAAGGAACAGCTCGAACTGGCCTGGGGGCCTGGCGAAACGCGCGACTTCCTGCCCGCCGACATGGACGTGACCGCCGTGCGCTTCGCCCCCGACGGGCGGACGATCGGCTTCATCTGGGCGGCGAAGGAGGAAAAGGACGCGGTCTGGGGCATCCCGGTCGACGGCGGCGGGCACCGCAAGCTGGCCGAAGTGAAAGGCGCGCACATCCACGATTATGCCTGGGCGCCCGACGGCAAGACCATCTACCTGCTGGCGGGCCCGGCGGCGGACCCGCGCCGCGAGACGGAAAGCAAGGCGGGCTTCGACGCGGAAATCTACGAGGAGGAATGGCGCTACAACCGCCTCTTCGCCGCGCGGACGGGCAAGGAGGCGGACGCCTCGCCGCGCGAAATCCCGCTGCCGGGCGAAGTCTCGTTCCTGCATGTCACGCCCGACGGGCACCAGGCGATCGTCGCCACTGCCCCGACGCCCAGCGTCGACGACAGCTTTACGCGCAAGCGCATCGCTCTCATCGACCTCGCGACCGGCCGGGTGATCCGCACGATCGAGACGCCGGGCAAGATCGCCGATCCCGAACTCGCGCCCGACGGGCGGCACCTGGCGCTGCTGGCGGCGGTCGACGAACACGATCCCTCGCCCACCACGCTCCATATCGTGGACCTGGCCACCGGCGCGATCCGTCCGCTCAACGCCGGGGCGGCCGAGGCGGCGCGCGATGCCGAATGGCTGCCCGACGGACGGCTTGCCGCCGCGATCGACAAGGGCGCGCAGAGCCTGCTACGGATCTACGCCCCCGACGGTTCCTCTTTCGAGGAGATCGATCCCGGTGCGCTGATCCTGACCAATATCGAAGCGGCGGGCGGCACGATCGCGGCCACGGCCGACAGCCCGGCCCACCCGCGCGACCTGTTCGTGCTGTCGAACGGCACGTTCACCCGCTGGACCGACCTCAACCCGTGGCTGTCCGGGATCGACCTGGGCAAGCAGCGGACGGTCACTTACCGCGCGCGCGACGGACAACAGATCGAAGGCGTGCTGATCGAGCCGGTGGGCGGGGCGCCGCGCGGCGGGGCGCCTACCATTCTCGACGTGCACGGCGGCCCCGAAGCGCACGAATCCAACGGCTGGATCACCAATTACGGCGGGCCGGGGCAAGTCGCCGCAGGCAAGGGCTATGCCGTGTTCCTGCCCAACTATCGCGGCTCCACCGGCTACGGCACGGCCTTTGCCAGGCAGCACCAGGGCGACTACGCGGGCAAGGAATTCGACGACCTGGTCGACGGCAAGCGCGCGCTGGCGGCAATGGGCGTCGCCGATCCCAGGCGGGTCGGCGTGACCGGCGGCTCCTACGGCGGATTCGCCACCGCCTGGGCCTCCACCGCGCTGAGCGAGGAATTCGCCGCAGGCGTGATGTTCGTCGGCATTTCCGATCTCATCAGCAAGTTCGGCACCACCGACATCCCGCGGGAAATGCACCTCGTCCACGAACTCAAGTACCCGTGGGAGGAATGGCAGCACCTGCTCGAACGCAGCCCGATCTATCACACGGACACGGCGCATACCCCGCTGCTGATCCTGCACGGCAAGTCCGACCCGCGTGTCAATCCGGCGCAGAGCATGGAACTCTACCGCAACATCAAGGTGCGCCAGCCCGGCACCCCGGTGCGGCTGGTGCTCTATCCGGGCGAAGGGCATGGCAACCGCAAGGCGGCCGCGCGCTATGACTTCAACCTGCGGATGCTGGAATGGTTCGACACCTACCTCAAGACCGGCAACCGCACCGCCCCCATGCCCCCGCCCCGCCCCGGCCTGCCCGAGGACGCGCTGGGGAAGTAGCGCTTTGCCCCAAGGCTCGCGGGCCAAAAGGGCGGAACGGCGGAATTGGAGTGGGGCAGACGCCCCGCACTTCACCCTCTCCCGTTCGCGGGAGAGGGAGGGGCCCGCCGCGAAGCGGCGGGAAGGTGAGGGCCTTTCTGGCTTGAGAACCCCTCATCCAACTTTGCTTAGGCAGCAAGCTGGCAAAGCTTCGTATCCTTCTCCCACGAGTGGGAGAAGGAAAGTCCGCAATGTCGCCGCACGTTCCAAAGCCCGGAATTCTCTTTCCGCGCATTGCATTATCGCTGCGGCGGGCGCACACACATCGGATGCTCGTAACAGTGGGAGTAGGTTCATGCGTTTTGGCCTGATGACACTTGCCGCGGCCCTGATGGTTTCCGGCTGCGTCACCGACGATGGCGGCTATGGAAGGCCCGCCCCGAACTGGCGCGACTACGACTATAACCGGCCCGATCCCAGGTACGGCAGCTACGACCCCAGCCGTTACTACCGCAGCGGCCCCAGCTACCAGGAACGCCGCCTCGGCCCGAACGACCGGATCTATCGCGGTGGCGACGGCCGTTATTACTGCCGGCGGCCCGACGGAACGACCGGCCTGATCGTCGGCGGGGTTACCGGCGGGATTCTGGGCAATATCATCGCCCCCGACGGCTCGGAGACGCTCGGCACGATCCTCGGCGCGATCGCCGGGGCCGCGATCGGACACGAAATCGACCGCAACAACATCCGCTGCCGTTAGGCGGGCTTGCGCGCGGCCGGGTTCGTCCGCGCGCCCTAGCTTGGCCTAGCCCAGGGTCTGCGGCCCGAAGGCGTGGGGCAGCAGTTCGGACAGGCGGATGGCGAAGGCGTCGCTACCGTTGGCGCACCAAACCAGCGGGTCCGTGCCGCCCAGCGCGGCCAGTTCGTGCAGCACCTGGCGGCAGCGGCCGCAGGGGGTGACCGGCTCCGCCGTATCGGCGAAGACCGCCACCCGCTCCAGCCCGCCGCGATGGCCATCGTCCATCGCCTTGGCCACTGCCGCCGTTTCGGCGCACAGCGACAGGCCGTAGCTTGCGTTCTCGACATTGGTGCCGGTCACCACCGTGCCGTCGGCAAAGGCGAGCGCCGCGCCGACCCGCAGGCCGGAATAGTGGGCATAGGCGTTGTCCGCCGCCCGCCGCGCCGCGACCACCAGTTCGTCCCGGTCCGAATCGTCGCTCATTCCCACGTCTCCTTCAGGGCTGCACCACGACCCAGCGCAAGGGTTCGCTCCCCGCTTCGGTATGCAGCATGGTGTTGGCCGTCCACAAGGTCCACGGGCGGCCGGCATAGGCAGGCTGGAAATAGGTACGGGTCAGCCACAGGTTCCGTTCCAGCCGCACGCCGAGGTGATAAGCGCTTTCGAATTCGGGCGAGACCTTGAGCAGAGCCGGCTTGCCGACATGCCCTTCCACCTGGTTGAGGAAGGTCATCAGCTCGCTTTCGACTTCCGCATCGCTCACTCTCCGGGGGCAATTCCTGGCCGTGCGTTCCAGCGCGATGGCAGGCGGCAGCAGGTCGGGATCGCGAGCGACGACCGTCACGAAATTGCCCGATTGCCGCTCCGCCGTGATGCACGGATCGTAATCGTGCAGCGCCCCGACCTGGAGCCCGGCCGCCCGCGCGGCGGCGAAATAGCGGACGAAATCGGGATCGCGGCTGTCCTCGCCCTCGCTCGCCTCGATATAGGCGAAATCCGCGCCGATCGCGCGCAACGCGCGGAAATCGACCGGGCCGTCGCCCGCTTCCACCAGCACGCCCTGCACCGGAAACGCCTCGCGCGAGGGGGTCCAGTGGATCAGGCGCCACCAGCCATAGGTGCCCGCGAGCAATAGTACGAGCAGCAGGGCCGCCGGCCAGCGCAGGCGCGCAACGAGGCTCCGTTTCCTGCCCATGATGCGTCGCCCCCTTCCCTAGCCCTTGATGTGCAGCACGCAGATCAGGGTGAACAGCCGCCGGGCGGTGGGGAAATCCGTCTCCACCTTGCCTTCGAGCCGTTCGAGCAGCAGCCGCGCCGCCTCGTCGTGGATCCCGCGGCGGGCCATGTCGATCGTTTCGATCTCCTGCGCGGTCGCCTTGCGGATCGCCTGGTAATAGGAATCGCAGATCGCGAAATATTCGCGGACCGGGCGGCGGAACCGCGCCAGGCCCAGCAGCAGCGTCTCGATCGGGGCGTCTGCCTCGTCGCGGATTTCCATCACCAGCCGGCCTTCCATGACCGACAGGTACAAGTGCCACGGCCCGTTGTGCCCGGCCTCGGCCGCGCGCAGCGGCTTGAAGCGGTTTTCCTCGATCAGGTCGAAGATCGCGATTCGCCGTTCCTGCTCGATATCCGCGTTGCGCCAGATGATGGTCGCATCGTCGAGTTCGATATGGGAGATTCGATGGTCGGGCATGGTGCGGACCTGCTTTCGCAGATGGGCACCACATGGGGCAAGAGAGATCGTCAATCCCCGCTATCCACAAGCAGCATTCCCTCTCCCCCTCTTGCGCCCCGGCCCCGGTGCGGAGCATATGCCCCCGATGGCCGACGAAGACCTCCTGATCCGTTCCGACGACACCCTCGCAATCCGCGCCCTGCCCGCCAATATCGAGGCGGAGGCCGCGTTCCTCGGCGCGGTGCTGATCGACAACCGGGTGATCGAGGACATGCAGACGCCCTTGCGGCCGGACCATTTCTTCGAACCGCTGCACGCCCGCATCTACGAACGCATCGTGACGCTGGTGGACCGGCAGGCAGTGGTCACGCCGGTCACGCTCAAGCCCTATTTCGAAAGCGACGAAGCGCTGAAGGAACTGGGCGGGATCACGTATCTCGCCCGGCTGACCGCCGACGGGCAGGGCCTGCTGGCGGCGCGCGAACTGGCCGAACAGATCTACGACCTCGCCCTGCTGCGCGAACTGGTCACGGTCGGCCGCAACCTGGTGGAAGGCGCGCTCGACACGTCGGAGGAAGTCGCCCCGCTGGAACAGGTCGAAAAGGCCGAAGCCGCGCTCTACCAGGTGGCCGAAGGCGCTTCGTCGGGCAACGAGGCGCAAAGCTTCGGCAGCGCCACGTACAAGGCGCTGGGCATGATCGAGACGGCGATCAATTCGGGCGGCCATGTCTCGGGCACCACCACCGGCCTGACCAGCGTGAACGAGAAGATCGGCGGCCTGCACAATTCCGACCTGGTGATCCTCGCCGGGCGTCCGGGCATGGGCAAGACCTCGCTTGCCACCAATATCGCCTTCAATGCCGCCGACCGCCTGCTGCGCGACCGCCAGGACGGGATTGCCGACAGGGAATCGATCGGCGCGGCGACGGCCTTCTTCAGCCTGGAAATGAGCGCGGACCAGCTCGCCACCCGTATCCTCGCCGAACAGGCGGGCATCAGCGGCGAAGCGCTGCGCATGGGCAAGATCAGCCGCGACGACTTCCAGCAGCTCTCCTACGCCAGCCAGCGGCTGGCCGAACTGCCGCTCTATATCGACGACACTCCCGCGCTTTCGATCGCCGCGCTGCGCGCGCGGGCGCGGCGGCTCAAGCGGCGCCACGACATCGGGCTGATCGTGGTCGACTACCTCCAGCTGCTGCAAGGCAGCGGGCGCGCCAACGACAACCGCGTGAACGAGATTTCGGAAATCAGCCGGGGCCTGAAAACGCTGGCCAAGGAATTGGACCTGCCGGTGATCGCGCTGTCGCAGCTGTCCCGCGCGGTCGAACAGCGCGACGACAAGCGCCCGCAGCTGTCGGACTTGCGCGAATCGGGCTCGATCGAACAGGACGCCGACATGGTCTGGTTCGTCTATCGCGAGGACTACTACGTCGCCTCGCGCGAACCGAAAGTCCCGCAGGGCGACGACGACGCCAAGGCGCACGAAGCCCATGCGGCCTGGGCGGCGGAAATGGAACGGGTCCACGGCTTGGCCGAACTGATCGTGGCCAAGCAGCGCCACGGTTCGACCGGCAAGGTCCGGCTGCGCTTCGAATCCAAGATCACCCGCTTCACCGACCTGGCCGACGACGCGCTGGCCCACTCCTACGACTGATAGTCCTGCGCCCGGGGCGGCCGCGCCGCGCCCAGCCCGAGGTTGAGGCGGCGGGTGATGGTGTAGTCCAGCACTGTCACCAGGAACCAGCTCAGCCGCCAGCGGATCCGGTTGAACAGGGTCCGGCGCGAACGGTCGAGTTCCAGCGTGATACGCTCCGAGGCGGGCAGGTGCAGGGCGACATAGTCGCGCAGCCGCTGCGCCAGCGCCGCATCCTCGATCCGCAGCATCAGCTCGAGGTTGAGATAGAGGCTGCGGATGTCGAAATTGCCGCTGCCGACATAGACCGTGTCGTCCACCACGATCAGTTTGCTGTGCAGCCGGCAGGGGGTGAATTCCCAGATCTGCGCCCCGCGCTTCAGCAAGCGGCGGTACAGCGAACGCGATGCGCCGATCGTCGCCCCGTTGTCGGACTTGGCGGGCAGGACCAGCCGCACCTTGCCATGCCGCGCGATCCGCGCGATCCGGCCGAGCATCAGCGGCGCGGGCGAGAAATAGGCCATGATCATGTCGAGCCCGCGGGCGCGGGACAGGTCGTTGACGACATAGCGCGCCCAGGTGGAGGGCGCACGTGTCGGGCCGCCGATGAGCCAGCGCAGCGGCCCGTCGCCCGGATGCCATTCGCGCACCAGCCGGCGAATCGCGCGGAACTGCGCCTTGGGATCGGCCGTCCACACCGCAAGCTGGTCGAACCAGCGCTCGAGCCCGGCCACGGCCGCCCCGGCCAGGCTCATCCCCAGATCGTGCCAGCCGTTTTCGCCGGGCGGGGCGAAATAGTCGTCCTGGATGTTGAAGCCGCCGATCATCGCCCGTTCGCCGTCGGCGACCACGATCTTCTGGTGGTTGCGGATGAGATAGCGGCGCGTCCAGCGCGGGCTGAAGAAATGGAAGGTCCCGCCGGCCTCGGCCAGGGGAACGAAGAACGCCGCCCGCGCGCGCGAGCCGAAGCGGTCGACGATCAGGCTGACCTTCACTCCGCGCCGCGCGGCAAGGACCAGCGCGTCGCGCACCAGCCGCCCGGTCCCGTCTTCCTCGAAGATGTAGAAACACAGCTTGAGCGTGCGCTGCGCCCCGCCGATCATCGCCAGCAGCGCGCCCAGCCGGTCGCCGCCCGCCGGGTAGAAAGTCAGTTCGTGGTCATGCACCTCGGCCGAAAAGGGAGGCGGATCGCTGTAAGTGGCATCCATGCGCGCGGTCCGTTTCCACTCCTCCATCGGGGGCCGCCCCCGCTATCATCCCGTCCGGTCTCCCTGAAAACCTTGACTCTGGACCGGCTCCCCCGTAGTGGACCTGCTTTCCCGCAAGGTCCAACTTTTTTCGGAGTGCCCCATGGCGCGCGTTACTGTCGAAGATTGCGTCGACAAGGTCCCCAACCGTTTCGATCTCGTCCTGCTTGCCGCCCAGCGCGCGCGTGAGATTTCCGGCGGTGCGGAGCTGACGGTCGATCGCGACCGCGACAAGAATCCGGTCGTGGCGCTGCGCGAAATCGCCGAGCAGACGGTTCGCCCGAAGAACCTGCAGGAAAGCCTGACCCAGTCGCTGCAGCGCCTGCTGCCCGACGACGAGGACGAAGCGGACGAAATCGGTTCGCTGAGTCAGTCGGCCGAAGCCCTGCGCATCACCGCTTCGGCGCCGACGCGCAACACCTCGATCGGCGGCGATTACGAAGGCTGAGCAGGTACCTGACGGACCGTTGAGCAAAGCATCCCAAGCCCTGCCCCGGATTCCCGGGGCTCCGAGGCCGCCAAGATCGGGCGGACGCGGCAAGGTGGGTGCGACAATCGCGATCTACAGCGTCAAGGGCGGCGTCGGGAAGACGACGCTGGCGGCCAATCTGGCGTGGAATTCCGCCATCACTTCCGGCCGCAAGACCCTGCTGTGGGATCTCGACGCGGCCAGCGGGGCGGGCTTCCTCCTCGGCGTGGCCCCCGATGCCGGCAAGGCGGCGGAAACGATCTTCACCAAGGAGCGCGATCCGGCCAAGCTGATCCGCCCGACCGCCTATCCCAAGCTCGACATCCTGCCCGCCGACGAAAGCCTGCGCGCGCTCGACACGCAGTTCCTCACGATCGGCAAGCGCCGGCGGCTGGCCAAGCTGACCGAAAGCCTGGGCAAGGATTACGACCGCATCCTGCTCGACTGCCCGCCGGTGCTGAACGAGATCAGCGCCCAGGTGCTGCGCGCGGCGGACCTCGTCATCGTGCCGTTGCCGCCGTCGCCGCTATCGGCCCGGGCGCTCGAGCTCGTCGTCCAGCAGGTGCAGGCAGGCGGCAAGGGCCACCCGCCGATCCTGCCGGTCCATTCCATGCTCGACATGCGCCGCACGCTGCACCGCGAGGCGCGCGACGCCAACCCGGACTGGCCCGCCATTCCCTATGCCAGCGCGGTGGAACAATGCGCCGTGCGGCAATGCCCGGTCGGCACCTTTGCTCCCAACAGCCCGGCAGGCATGGGTTTCGCGAAGCTGTGGCTGGCGATCGAACGCCAGCTGGCCAAAGTCAACAAAGCCTGAGTGAAGCAACGGAACCGGCGCGAGAGCCAGCCCCTGACAGGCCGGCTCCCATTCCGGTCGGTCCCGCCGCTTACGCGCCCTGAGGCGTAGCCCCGCCGGGACCGCCGCTGAACCGCTTGCCCGCCTTGGGAATCGCCGAGCCGTGCACCGGACGGATCGTGTTCGGGCCTTTCGGTTCTTCGGGCCGGTCGATCTTGCCGGTCTTGAGCAGTTCGTCAATCTCTTCGCCATTCAGCGTCTCGTATTCGAGCAGCGCCTGGGCCAGGAGGTGCAGCTTGTCTTCCTGGGTCTTGAGGATGTCGGTCGCCTGGGCATGGGCCGTATCGACCAGCGTGCGGATTTCCGAATCGATCAGCTTGTTGGTCTCGTCCGAGGCCATCAGGCGATGCACCCCGCCCATGCCGAGGTAGCCTTCCTGCTGTTCTTCGTACTGCAGCGGGCCGAGCTTGTCCGACATGCCCCACTTGGTGACCATGTTGCGCGCAAGGCCGGTGGCGTACTGGATGTCGGACGAGGCGCCCGACGACACCTTGTCGTGGCCGAAGATGATCTCTTCCGCCACGCGCCCGCCCATCGAGACGGCCAGGTTCGCCAGCATCTTGTCGCGGTGGTAGGAGTAGTTGTCCCGTTCCGGCAGGCGCATGACCATGCCCAGCGCGCGGCCGCGCGGGATGATGGTCGCCTTGTGGATCGGGTCAGACGCCGGTTCGTTGATCGAGACGAGCGCGTGGCCCGCCTCGTGATAGGCGGTCATCTTCTTCTCGTCGTCGGTCATGACCATGGAGCGGCGCTCCGCCCCCATCATGACCTTGTCCTTGGCGTCCTCGAATTCCTGCATCGCGACCAGGCGCTTGTTGCGCCGCGCGGCAAGCAGGGCCGCCTCGTTGACGAGATTGGCGAGGTCGGCGCCGGAAAAGCCCGGCGTGCCGCGCGCGATGGTGCGCGGATTGACGTCGGGCGCCAGCGGCACCTTCTTCATGTGGACGGCAAGGATCTGCTCGCGCCCGTCGATGTCGGGCACCGGCACCACGACCTGGCGGTCGAAACGGCCGGGGCGCAGCAGCGCCGGGTCGAGCACGTCGGGCCGGTTGGTGGCGGCGATGATGATGATGCCTTCATTGGCTTCGAAGCCGTCCATTTCGACCAGCAGCTGGTTCAGCGTCTGCTCGCGTTCGTCGTTCGAGTTGCCGAGGCCATGGCCGCGATGGCGGCCGACCGCGTCGATTTCGTCGATGAAGACGATGCACGGTGCGTTCTTCTTGGCCTGTTCGAACATGTCGCGCACGCGCGATGCGCCGACGCCGACGAACATTTCGACGAAGTCCGAACCCGAAATGGTGAAGAACGGCACGCCCGCCTCGCCCGCGATCGCGCGGGCCAGCAGAGTCTTGCCGGTACCGGGGCTGCCGACCAGCAGCGCGCCCTTGGGAATCTGGCCGCCAAGCTTGGAGAAGCGGTGCGGGTCCTTGAGGAATTCGACGATTTCCTGCAGTTCCTCGCGCGCTTCGTCGATGCCGGCGACATCGGCGAAAGTGACCCGGCCCTGCCGTTCGGTCAGCAGCTTGGCCTTGGACTTGCCGAAACCCATCGCCCCGGACCCGCCGCCTTTCTGGACATGGCGCAGGGCGAAGAAGGCGACGCCCAGAATCAGCAGGAAGGGGAACGACTGGACGAGGATGTACAGCAGCAGGTTATGTTCGTCGGCGGCCTTGCCCGCGAACTGGACGCCGTTGTCCTCCAGCAGCTGCGGCAGGCTCGTATCCCCGGGAATCGGGATGGTGGTGAAAGCCTGGTCGTTCTTGAGCATGCCGGTGATCTGGTCTTCCCCGATCTCGACCTTGCTCACGCTGCCTTCGGCAACCTTTTCGCGGAAATCGGAATAGGGGATCTGCATGCCGCTCGGCTGGCTTCCGGCGCCGAACATCGAGACGACAAGCAGCAGGGCGAGGAATATCCCGCCCCACACCAGCAGGCTTTTCGCCCAGGGATTCGGATTGCCGTTCGGTTCTTGCCTGTCACTCATTGATGTACGGTCCTAAACGCTATCGGCCCAATGTAGGGACGGTGCGGTGAATGGCAAGGCGATGCTGAAGCGGATTGGCGCCGTTTCCGCCGCTAGGCCCCCACCCGCCGGTCGACGATTTTCTCGATCCGGCCGTCGAGCATTTCGATCCTGACGTCCGCCTGTTCCGCGATTGCCAGGTCATGCGTCACGCAGGCCACCGCCCTGCCCTGGTCGTGCGCCAGCGACAGCAGGCTTTCGACCACCCGGGCGCTGTTGTGGCTGTCGAGATTGCCGGTCGGCTCGTCCCCCAGGATCAGGGCCGGGTCGTTGGCCAGCGCGCGGGCGATCGCCACCCGCTGCCGCTCGCCGCCGGAAAGCTTGTCGGGCGTCTTGCCCTCCTTGCCGTCGAGAGCCATCTCCGCCAGCAGCGCGCGGGCGCGCGCCTCGGCCTCGTCGATATCGAGCCGTCCGAGCCGCCGCATCGGAAGCATGACGTTTTCCAGCGCCGAGAATTCGGGCAGCAGGAAATGGAATTGGAAAACGAAGCCCAGGTGCTCGAGCCGGACTTGCGCCCGTTCGTCGCCGGACAGCCCGCTCATCTCGTGCCCTTCGAACAGCAATTCGCCCGCGGTCGGCCGGTCGAGCAGGCCAAGGAGATAGAGCAGCGAGGACTTGCCGCAGCCCGACGGGCCGACAATCGCAGTAAAGCAGCCCGGCTCGATCGTCAGGTCGATGTCGTGCACCAGCACGACCGGCCGCTCGCCGGGCAGGGTGCGGCCGAGGCCGCGCGCTTCCAGGATCGCGCTCATACCGCGCCTCGCAGGATGTCGACCGGATCGACCCGGGCGGCCTTGCGCGCGGGCAGCCAGGCGGCGACCGCCCCGGCCAGGAACGAAGCCGCCGCCGCGATCGCATATTGGCGCGCGCTGCGATCGAGCGGGATGGTCTCTTCCTCGCCGGCGATGGGGAAACGCAGCGAGCCGAGGATTTCCATCAGCACGTAGCCCAGCATCCAGCCGACCACGACGCCGATGGCCGCCAGCACGATCCCTTCGACCACGAAGACGAGTTGCAGGTCGCGCTCGGAAAAGCCGATCGAGCGCATGATCGCAATGTCGCGCTGCTTGTCCGAGACGCTGTTCGACACGACGGTGTAGATGCCGAAACTGGCCACCAGCAGGATCGCGGAGACGACCGAGTACATGATGACATTGCGCGTCACGAGCAGCGAGAGGAATTCGGACGAGCGTTCCTGCCAGCTTTCCGCCTTGTAGCCGAAGCGCCGCTCCAGCCGCGCGGCGGCCCGCTCCGCCGCGTAGGGATCGGCCAGGTGGATGCCGATGCGGTTGATGATGAACGGCCGCCCGAGCAGCGATTGCGCCTCGCGCAGCAGGACATAGCCGCTGTTGGACGAAAGCTGCGCCCGCCCTTTTTTGAACAGGCCGACGATCCGCATCGAGCGGGCCTTGGACGTGGACGTGCTGGCAGCGACGATATCGCCGACCTTGACCCCGAGGCGCGAGGCCAGTTCCTCGCCGATGATGATCCCGCCCTGCACCTTTTCGAGATCGCGCAAGTGCCCGACCCGCAACTGGTCCTCGATCGTGCTGATCTGCGTCTCGATCTCAGGCTCGATCCCGACCACGGCCAGCGCTTCCTCGTGCCCGCCGAGACGCAGGGTGACGCCGCCGGTCAGGCTGGGCGAAGCGAGCGCCCCCGGAATCGCGTCGGCCGCCGCGACGATCGCCGACCAGTCCTTGATCCCGCGCACTTCGGTGCGGACCTTGTAGCCGTGCAGCTCCACCGCGCCCTGGCCGAAGACCCGCGTGCCCGGCTGGGGCGAAGGGCTGCGCAATTCGTCGGACACGATGATGTGCGGCGCGGATTCGATCAGCTGGTCGATGAAATCGTTCTGGCTGCCGACCATCAGCGCCGAGACGGCGAGGAAGAAGCCCACCCCCACGGCCACGCCGCTGACCGCGACGACCGTCTGGCGGCGGCGGCGCGCAAGGTGCCGCAACGCGATGGACACGAGAAACAGGAATCGCCCTATCATGGACGGACCCTGTCACCGTCCTCCAGCCCGTCGGGCGGATTGACCACGACCGTATCCCCGTCGGCCAGGCCGGAGAGGATCTCGACCTTTTCCGTCCCTTCGATACCCGTCTTGACCGCGCGCTTCACGGCTCGCCCGCCCTCGACCGCGAAGACGTGGCCCTGTACGACCGCGCCCGCCGGAACCAGCAGCGCCTGTTCGTGCCGGGCGGTCACGATGTTCACTTCCAGCGTCAGGCCGAAAGGCAGCGCGGACCTGTCGTCCAGCCCGATCCGCACGCGAAAGGCGCGCTGGGTCGGGTCGCCGCCGGGCGTGATCTCCGTCACCCGGCCGCGAATCACTGTGCCCGGCATGGCGTCGGTCGACATCAACGCGTCCTGCCCCACCTGCACGCGGGGAATGTCGCGTTCGTCGACCGTTGCCGTCACCCGCGCGCTGGCCGGATCGCCGAGCTGCATCAGTTCCTTGCCCGGAGTCGCCAGGTCGCCCGGTTCGACATCGCGCTTGAGCAGCACACCGGAAATCCCCGCGCGCACGGTGGTCTGGTCCAGCCGGGCGCGCAGGGCGGCGGCCGAAGCGCGCGCCGCCTGCCCGGCCGCCACCGCTTCGTCACGCGCGGCCCTGGTCACCCAGCCCTGCCCGAACAGGGTGACCGCGCGCTGCTGTGCCAGTGTCGCCCCGCGCGCCTGCGCTTCGGCCTGCGCCAGCAAGCCGCGCTGTTCCGCATCGTCGAGCAGGATCAGCGGCTGCCCCTTGCTCACCCGTTCGCCTTCCCGGACCAGCACTTGCCGGACAGGCGCGGTCAGCCGCGCGGACACGGTGACCGGATGAGTCGCTTCGACATAGCCGGTGGCATAGACCAGGTCGGCCGCGGGCCCTTTCCCGGCCCTGGCCGTCTCCACTTTCACCGCCCCGCCGCCAAGCAGCAGCCAGCCGCCCAGCGCCAGCAGGAGCACAGCC
>JAQVEQ010000263.1 GCA_028697875.1 Novosphingobium sp.
GAAGCCGAGGCCAAGGCCCTGATGGAAACCCTGCGCTGCCTCAAGTGCCAGGGGCAGTCGATCGCCGATTCCGACGCGCCGATGGCCGGGGACATGCGCCACCAGGTGCGGATGCGGATCGCGGCAGGCGAATCGCCCGAGGAAATCCGCAGCTGGCTGGTCGAGCGTTATGGCGATTACGTCAGTTTCACGCCGCGGCTGGACAGCGCGACCTGGCCGCTGTTCGCGGTTCCACTGATGCTGGTGGCGCTTGCGGCGCTGTTGCTGTGGCGCAGGCTGGGGAGGCGCGGATGAGCTGGTGGCTTGCAATCGGACTGGCCCTGGCGACGATGCTGGCGGTCATGCTGGTGTTCCGTCTGCCCCGGCCGCTTTGGCCGGTGGTCGGCACCGCGCTCATGCTCGGGCTCGCCGGATATGCCTGGCAGGGGCATCCCGGGATGCCGGGCGCGCCCAAGGCAGCCGCAGTGCCCGACAGGGCCGACGGGTCGGCCATGGTCGCCATGCGGCAGGACTTCGCGAGCGGTGCGCCGACGAGCGATTTTCTCGTCATTTCCGACGGATTCGCGCGGCGGGGCGACTTCGCCAATGCCGCTGCCATCCTGCGCGGGGCGGTAAGGAAGAACCCGGAGGATGCCCAGGCCTGGCTGGCGATGGCCAATGCCCTGGTCGAACAGGCGGAAGGCAACCTGACTCCGGCCGCGCTCTATGCCTATCGCAAGGCGGGCGAGGTGGCCCCTGCCGATCCCGCGCCGCCGTTTTTCCTCGGCGTGGCGATGCTTCGTGCGGGCAGATTGATCGAGGCCGACCAGTTGTGGCGCGAATCGCTGGGCAAGACACCGAAGGATGCGCCCTGGCGGGCGGTCCTCGAACAGCGTATCGGAGCATTGGAAGGTCTGATGCGCAGGATTGCGGGGGAATAGGTCCCGTGTTGCGGTGCAGCGGACATGCTGCTAAGCGCCGACGCCCGTTTGCCGGTGTGTTCGAATGGACGCCGGTTGCGGGAATGACTGGCAACAGGGGCATTCAATCCTGATGACCGATTCTGCCGTTACGGGCGAAAACCTTTCGCCCCCTCCACCGTCGCAAACGAACAGCCATCATCGCGAGTCGAATATCGCGAAGATGGCGTTCGGCGCGGTCGGTATCGTGTTCGGCGATATCGGGACCAGTCCGCTTTACGCCTTCCGCGAAACGTTCGTCGGCCCGCATCCGCTGGCGCTCGACGATCTGCACGTGCTCGGCGTGGTCAGCCTGATCTTCTGGTCGATGACGGCGGTCGTGTCGATCCAGTACGTCGGCATCCTGATGCGCGCGGACAACAAGGGGCAGGGCGGCAGCCTCGCCCTCGTCGCGCTGATTTCGCGCTTCGTCAGCCGTTCGCGCTATGGCTGGCTGGTGGTCATGCTGGGCGTGTTCGCGACTGCGCTGTTCTACGGCGACAGCATGATTACGCCCGCGATTTCGGTCCTTTCGGCGGTCGAAGGTCTGACCGTGGTCGAAAGCAGTCTCGAACCGCTGGTCGTGCCGATCGCGCTGGTGCTGCTGGTGCTGCTGTTCCTGCTGCAGAAACGCGGCACGGATACGGTGGGCAAGCTGTTCGCCCCGGTGATGGTGACTTATTTCCTCGTGCTGGCCGCCCTTGGCCTGATGCACATCGTCAAGTCGCCAGAAGTCCTCATTGCGTTCAATCCCTGGTTCGCGATCCAGTTCTTCATGAACGACCGCCTGCTGGCATTCCTCGCTCTCGGCTCGGTCGTGCTGGCCGTGACCGGGGCCGAGGCGCTCTATTCCGACATGGGCCATTTCGGGCGCGGCCCGTTGCGCCTGTCGTGGTTCGGCTTCGTCATGCCGTGCCTGCTGCTGAACTATTTCGGCCAGGCGGCGATGATCCTCGGGCTCGATGCGGCAGCCGCCACCGAAGCGATCCAGAACCCGTTCTTCATGCTGGCATCGGAAGCGTTCCGCCTGCCGCTCGTCATCCTGGCGACCTGCGCCACGTTCATCGCCAGCCAGGCAGTCATTTCCGGTGCGTTCTCGATCACGCACCAGGCGATCCAGCTGGGCTTCGTGCCGCGCCTGTCGATCCGCCACACGAACGAGACCGAGCAGGGGCAGATCTATATCCCGGTGATCAACTGGGCGCTGATGGTCGCGGTGATCGTGCTGGTGCTGATGTTCCGCAATTCGTCCAACCTGGCATCGGCCTACGGCATCGCGGTGACCGGCGCGATGCTGATCGACACCTGCCTGCTGGCCGTGGTCGTCATGGCGATCTGGAAATGGAAGTGGTGGCTGGCGGTGCCGGTGGTGGCTCTCGTCTTCATTGTCGACGGCGCCTATTTCGCGGCCAACTTCACCAAGGTTCCCGACGGCGGCTGGTTCCCGCTGTTGATCGGCGGTTTCGCCTTCACGCTGCTGACCACCTGGGCGCGCGGGCGCAAGCTGATGCGCGACCGCATGGCCGAAGCAGGGCTGCCGATGGAAGTGTTCGTCAAATCGGCGGGCAGTGCGATCCGCGTGCCCGGCACGGCGATCTTCATGGCGTCGAACACCGGCGGCGTGCCGTCGGGCCTGCTGCACAACATCAAGCACAACAAGGTGCTGCACGAACGGGTCGTGATCCTGACCGTGGACATTGCCGACGTGCCCTACATCGCGGAAAGCGACCGCTGCGAGGTCAGCGACCTGGGCGACGGCTTCTACCGCCTGATCCTGCATTACGGCTTCATGCAGGAGACGGACATTCCCGCGGCGCTGGCCAAGCGCGAGATCTGCGGCGGGCCGTTCGACATGATGCACACCAGTTTCTTCCTTTCGCGTCAGACCCTGCTCACGGCCAAGAACCCGGGCATGGCGATCTGGCGGGAAAAGCTGTTCGCCTGGATGATGCGCAATGCCGCTTCGCCGATGGATTTCTTCCGCCTGCCGTCCAATCGCGTGGTGGAACTGGGCAGCCAGGTCGAAATCTAGAACGGTATCGGCATTGCAGCCCCGGCCCGCGCCGGGGCTGGGTAAAACTTTCCTACACGCGCGAAACCTGCCTTAAGCTGCGGGATGACGCACCCTGTCCCCCGCAAGCCTCGCCGCCCCTCGTCCCGTAAACCTTCCCGCCGCTGGCCCGCATGGAAGCGGGTGCCGCCGTTCGTGCCCGTGCCGGTGCGTGCCCGGCACGACGGGTGGACGGTAGAGCGGCAGGGGCAGTTCATCGGCTGGCTGGCGGAAACGGGTTCCGTCCGCCAGGCGGCGGCGCGGGTAGGGTGCTCGCGCGAGACGGCCTACCGCCTGCGGCGCAAACCCGGCGTGGAAAGCTTCACCGCCGCGTGGGATGCCGTGCTGGCGATCCGTGGGCGCGCGGCGGGCAAGGGCGGCAAGATGGCGCTGCACCGGAAGGTCACACCCGGCGAACTGCCGGTGCTGGCCTACGATGG
>JAQVEQ010000056.1 GCA_028697875.1 Novosphingobium sp.
CCGCGGGTCGACGCGCCCGCGCCGCAGTTCCTGACCGAATATACCCGCAAGCCGGAATATGCACTGGGGCCGCACGTCGCGGCGCTCGGGCTGGTCTTTTCGGCCGAAGGCAACCGCATGGGCGGGGCGTTCGCCAATGGCGCGTTCATCGCCCGCCACGGCTCGTGGAATCGCAACCCGCCGTCGGGCTACGACGTGGTCTTCGTCCAGTTCGACGATCACGGCAACCCGCAAGGAAAGCCGGTCCCGGTGCTGACCGGTTTCCTCGCCGGCAGCGGCAAGACCCACGGCCGCCCGACATGGCTGGCGTGGGACAAGACCGGCGCCTTGCTGGTGAGCGACGACACCGCCGGGATCGTCTGGCGCGTATGGGCGCCCGAGGCCAAGCCGGCTGCGAAGATCGAGCGGCTCAATGCCAAGCCGCTGCCGCCGCAGCGCGAATTGCACGGCAACCCGAGCGAGGCGTTCGACAAGGACTACGTCGAAATCGGCTGAGGCCGGAACGCGCGGGGAGAGGGGGCTAGAGCCTCCGGCCCCCGCGTCCGGCGATCTCGGTGACGAATTGCCACGCCGTCCGCCCGGAACGCGCCCCGCGCCGCCGGGCCCATTCCAGCGCTTCGCCTTCGTCCCACGCCAGCCCGAAATGTTCGGCATAGCCGCCGATGATCGCGAGGTATTCGTCCTGGTTGCAGGCGTGAAAGCCGATCGAGAGGCCGAAACGGTCGGCCAGCGCCAGGTTGTCGTCGACCGCATCGCGCGGGTTGAGCGGATCGTCCTGTTCGCGCGAATGGCGCGGGACGATCGCGCGGCGGTTGGACGTGACGGCAAGACGGACATTGGCCGGCCGCGCCTCGACCCCGCCTTCGAGCCAGCTGCGCAAATGGCGCGGGCCAATGGAATCGCCTTCGGCAAAGCCGAGATCGTCGATATAGGTCAGAAAATTGCGGTTCTGCCGCCCCAGCTCCGCGAATAGAGCGGAAAGCCCCTCCATCGCGTCGGTCGCGACCTGTACCAGGGCGAGGCTGCCGGGGAGGGCCGTCTGCGCGGCGAGCACGCTGGCCCGGATGAGCGCCGACTTGCCCATGCCGCGCGAGCCCCACAGGAGCATGTCGTGCGCGGCATGACCGGCGGCGAGACGGGCAACGTTGTCTTCCACCAGCGCCTTCTGCCGGTCGATCCCGCGCAGCAGCGCGAGGGCCGGGGCTTCGAGCACTTCGATGCCGCGAGCGGAACGCCCATCCCAGACATAGGCCGGACTGGCCGTCCAGTCGGTGGCGGCGGGCGGCGGCGAAAGCCGTTCCAGCGCCTGGGCAATGCGGGCCAAAGGATCGCCCTGATCTGTCATCGTGCCTCTTTCCATGGGTGGACCGTATGATACCGAGTGAGCCGCAGCCGGGCCGTCTGTCAACCGGGCAAGCTTTCCCTTGGCTAAATCGGCCGCGCAATCTAGCGAACGAAGGGTGAGCGACGCACCCGCGCCCCTGATCCGCCCCGCCACTGCCACGGCCATTGCCGAGGCGGCCGCGCGCCTGCGCGACGGCGGGCTGGTCGCGGTGCCGACGGAGACGGTCTATGGCCTCGCCGCGCGCGCCGACAGTGCCGAGGCCGTGGCCGCGATTTACCGCGCCAAGGGACGGCCCGATTTCAACCCGCTGATCGTCCATGTCGCCAGTCTCGAACAGGCCGAACGGCTGGCCCTGCTCGACGAACGGGCGCGCAAGCTGGCGGAATGTTTCTGGCCCGGTCCCCTGACCATGGTCCTGCCGCTGAAGGCGGGAGCGGAGGTCGCACCGGCGGTCACGGCCGGGCTGCCGACAATCGCGCTGCGTATGCCGGCCCATCCGGTGATGCGCGCCTTGCTGGCCGAAGCGAACCTGCCGCTGGCGGCCCCGTCCGCCAATCGCAGCGGCGGCGTCAGCCCGACCGCCGCGGCGCATGTCGCGCAATCGCTGGGCGAGGCCGCTGGCATGGTGCTCGATGGCGGCCCTTGCGAAAAGGGCCTGGAATCGACCATCGTCGCCTTGCGCGCGGATGGCCGCTGGCAGCTCTTGCGCCCGGGGCCGGTCGAAGAGTCGCGAATTTCCGCCATTCTCGGTGACGTCAGCCCCATTGTGACGTCACGGGTGGAAGCGCCTGGGCAGCTCGCCAGCCATTACGCCCCGGGCAAGCCGGTGCGCCTCGGCGCCCGTTCTGCCGAACCGGGAGAGTTCCTGATCGGTTTCGGGTCTGTGCCGGGCGATTGCACCCTGTCGGCAAGCGGCGATTGCGCCGAGGCCGCCGCGCGGCTCTATGCCTGCCTCCACCTGGCCGCCGCCGCGCCTCAGGCCCGCATTGCCGTGGCCCCGATTCCCGACGAAGGAATCGGGGCGGCGATCAACGACCGCCTGCGCCGCGCCGCAGCCTGAACACTGAACACTGAACACTGAACACTGAACGCTGGGCTCGAAGGCCGGGTCCGAAAGCCAGTCGCGCCGCCAAGGCATAGCTAACCCAATCTTAACCTTGAGCTGGCAGCTTGTACCTAGGTGTACGAGCGTATTCGGCACCGAAGTCGTTGTGTCCCGGCGCGGAAGCCCTGGCGGTCCGCTGTCATTGGTGGAGAAACACATGACTGCGCGACTGGCAAGGTTTCCCGTCCGACAGCGGCCTCGCCGCTCGCCGAAGAAGCCCTTGCGCTGGATCCAGCGTGCGCTGGCTCTCGGCATTGCCGTGTTCCTTGCCGGTGCCACTGTGAGCCAGTCGGCCCATGCGGCCCGCCAGCAGGTACTGCACCGCTATGGCCTTGAAATGCCCAAGGACAGCAAGACTCCGTTCGCGCAGACGGTGTGGCGCGATTACGAGGACACGGGCTTGCACTGCCGCTCCACTCTCGATGGCAGCAATCCCAGCGCGGTCCGTCAGGTCAAGGCGCGGATGGCCGATCCGGCCGGCTTCGCCCATATCGTGACGACTTTCTGGCCGCGCGAGACCGGCGGACAGGAACTGACCATGATGTTCCGGGCCGGAGCCGGGCCGGGCGGGGGCGAAGTCAAGGAAGCCCATGCGCTGGTCGACCCCGAAACCTGCCAGGCACGGCTGCTGTCGATCACGTAAGGAACCCGGCCGATTGCCGGATACGAAAAGGGCCGCCCCAAGGGGCGGCCCTTTTGTTACGTCCGAACCTGCGCAATCAGGCAGTTTCGGCGTTTTCGTAATACTTCGGCGCGTGGTCGTTGAGCACGGCGAGGATCTTCTGCAGCGCGGCCGGTTCATCGGTCTTTTCCATCGCGGCGAGTTCGCGCGCGAGACGGCTGGAGGCGGCTTCGAAGATCTGACGTTCGGAATAGCTCTGTTCCGGCTGGTCGTCGGGGCGGAACAGGTCGCGGGTCACTTCCGCGATCGACACGAGGTCGCCGGAATTGATCTTCGCTTCGTATTCCTGGGCGCGGCGCGACCACATGGTGCGCTTCACCTTGGGCTTGCCCTTCAAGGTCTCCATCGCTTCCTTGAGCGTCTTGTCGCTGGAAAGCTTGCGCATGCCGATCGCTTCGACCTTGTTCACGGGCACGCGCAGGGTCATCCGTTCCTTCTCGAAACGGAGCACATAGAGGTCGAGCTGCATGCCGGCGATTTCCTGGCTTTGCAGTTCGATCACACGGCCGACGCCGTGCTTGGGATAAACGACATAGTCACCAACATCGAAGGCGGGAGCCTTGCCTGCCATGTAACGTCCTTTCATACCGGCCGGACCTGCGCGAGGCGGTGAGGGTTATGGCGACCGTGTCGTCGAACACGGCCGGAATGCTTCCTCACGTTTCTCAGGGGGTCCTTGTCTGCCTTAATCATGCTGCGCGACGGGAAATCCGCGGCAGTCAAGCCCTATATAGCGGTTTTTGGCGGAAAATGCCACCCCTTGGGCGATTCATATGTGAATCGCCCGAAATGGGGTTCCTGCAATATGGGGTTGTTTGGCCAGACAGGTCTCGCGGCGCGTTGGCCGCGCGGCGATCAGTCGCCTTCGCCGGGTTCGGCCGAGAAGTACTTGTCGAACTTGCCGTCTTCGCCCTTGTGCTCGTCGGCGTCGGCGGGGCTGTCCTTCTTGCTCGTGAGATTCGGCCATTCGGCCGAATACTTGGCGTTGAGCTCAAGCCACTGTTCGAGGCCGCTCTCGGTATCGGGCAGGATCGCTTCGGCGGGGCATTCCGGTTCGCACACGCCGCAGTCGATGCATTCGTTGGGATTGATGACCAACATGTTCTCGCCCTCGTAGAAGCAGTCGACCGGGCAGACCTCGACGCAGTCCATGTACTTGCACTTGATGCAGGCTTCGGTGACGACATAGGTCATGGTCGGTAGTCCCTATCAGGCCCTTCGGGCGGTTCGATTCGTTGCCCTGCTATGGCGAAGTTGTCTCCGCCGTCAAGCACCCGATAACATTTGCGGGCCTCGTCCGGCGGGCCGCGCCGTTCGGGCAGGGCGAGCAGTTCGATCACCATGACCCGGCTGCGCAGGGGCAGGGTCAGCACGTCGCCGATCGCGGTTGCCTGTCCCATCCGTTCCACCCGTTTGCCGTTGCGCCGGATATGGCCTTCGCCGACCCATTTCTGCGCCGCGCCGCGGGTCTTGGCGAAGCGCAGGAGCCACAGGAGCTTGTCGATTCGCATGGACGCCGCAAGTTACCGCATCAGGTCGGCGAGGGCGGCGAAAGCGTTGCCTTCTCGCGGCTTCGCCTCGGGCTTCCTGTCCCGCGGCGCCTGGTGATCCTTGCGCGGCGGGCGCCATTCCCACAAGTCGGGCTGGGGCGGGCCGAAAGCGCCTTCCGCCAGGGCCGGGGCGGGAAACTTGCGGAAGCCGGCCTCGCGCATCAGGCGCACGAAACTGCCGGGGGCAAGGCCCATCGAGGTCGCGAGCGCGGGATCGACGGCGAAGCGCTTCTTGCCTGCCGCGGCGCGGCTTTCGTGCGCGGCGCGGAACAGTTTTTCCGCCATGTCGACGCGGATCGCCTGCTTGCCCGCGTGGCGATAGCCCGCCGGAAGCCCTTTCCCGCCGGGAATCACGCTTGCCATGTCTTCCCGCACGGGGCGGCGGTCGGCACCGATGGCGCGCAGGAGCCTGCGGGGCGCGGGCTTTAGCAGGGCGGGGGCGAACACGTCGAGTGCGCCGATCGTGACGCCCAGCTTGCGCAATTCGCGCCGCCGTTCCTGCGGGACATGGATCAGGCCGGCCTTTTCGCGCGGCACGATCCCGCGCCCGGCGATCACCGCCAGCAGCAGCGCCCGCAGTTCCGTGCCGGTTTCCGCCGCGCGGGCGGCTTCTTCCAGCTGCCCCAGCGGGGCCAGCGGCGCCAGTTCCCCGGCGAGCCACAATTCCAGCGTTTCGGCCAGCTGCGCCCGGTGGGCCGGGGCCAGCTGGCCCAGTTCGCGCGCCAGTTCGATGCGCGGCGCGGCAAGGCCCTTGCCGTCGCGCAAGTGGGCGACCGGCTGGCTGCCGCGCAGGATTTCCCCGTGGGCGATCGTCAGCTCGCCGAATTCGCTCGCGATCAGCTGGGCCGCCTTTTGCGCCAGCAGTTCCGCCATGTGCCGTTCCGCAGCGGCGAGCAGCAGCTTGCGGTCTTCGTGCCCGGTGGAGGCGTCGACCACGAAGCGGAAGCCATCAAGGTGTCCGATTGCGTGTCCCTCGACCGAAACGGTTCCATCGTCTGCGAGTTCGACCCGCAACAAGTTTGCATCCTTACCGATGGTTTTCATCAGTACCGCAGTCCGGCGATTTACGAAACGGTCTGTCAGCCGCCCATGCAAGGCATCCGACAGGCGCGCTTCCGCCGCTCGCGCGCGGGCGGCCATTTCCTCCTTCGCCAGGACCCAGTCGGGCCGCTGGCAGATATAGGCCCAGCTGCGAATGGCCGCGATCCGGCCTTGCAGCGTGTCGATATCGCCGTTGGGCTTGTCGAGGTCGGCGATTCGCGCGGCGACATAGTCGCTGCCCAGTTCGCCCTTGCGCAGGTCCTGCCACAGCCGGGCGACGAAGCGGGCGTGGGTTTCCGCGCCGTGCTGCCGGAAATCGGGCAGCGAGCAGACATCCCAGAACCGTGCGACCATGGCTGGTGTCGTGACGTCGCGAACGATCTCGGGGTCGTCCGCCAGCCGTTTCAGAACCGCCAGGTCGATGGCTTCGGGGGCGGGCAGCAGGCCAGGTTCGCCGGGTTTCGCCTCGAGATCGGCGATCAGCGTGTCGAGATCGTCGCAGCGCGGGTCGCCGTCGCGCCAGAACAAGTGGCTCAACGGGGCGAAGCGGTGTTCCTCGATCGCGTAGACTTCCTCGTCGGTGAAGGCGACGTCGCGCCCGCTGCCCGACAGGGTGCCGAACGTGCCGTCGGTCTGGTGGCGGCCCGCGCGGCCGGCGATCTGCGCCATTTCCGCCGGTGTCAGCCGCCTTTGCCGCACGCCGTCGAACTTGCTCAACCCGGCGAATGCCACGTGGTTGACGTCAAGGTTCAACCCCATGCCGATCGCGTCGGTGGCGACGATGTAGTCGACTTCGCCCGACTGGTAGAGTTCGACCTGGGCATTGCGGGTCTGCGGGCTCAATGCCCCCATCACCACGGCCGCGCCGCCCCGGAACCGGCGGAGCATTTCGGCCACGACGTAGACCTGTTCGGCGGAGAAGGCGACCACGGCGCTGCGCGGCGGCAGGCGGGAAAGCTTGCACGACCCGGCATGGCGGAGCGTCGAGAAACGCGGACGGGTGACGATCTCCGCTTCGGGAAGCAGCGCCTTGACCATCGGTTCCAGCGTGGAGGAGCCGAGAATCATCGTCTCCTCGCGTCCCCGTGCGTTCAGCAGGCGGTCGGTGAAGATGTGGCCCCTCTCGCGATCGGCGGCGAGCTGCGCTTCGTCGAGCGCGACGAAGGCCCGTTCGCCCGCATCGCGCGGCATGGCCTCGGCGGTGCAGAGCAGCCAGCGCGCGCCGGGCGGTTCGATCCGTTCCTCCCCGGTAATCAGGGCCACTTCCTTCGGCCCCTTGATCGCGCAGACCTTGTCATAGACTTCGCGCGCCAGCAGCCGCAGCGGGAAACCGATCGCCCCGCTGGAATGGGCGCACAGCCGCTCGATCGCGAGATGCGTCTTGCCCGTATTGGTCGGCCCGAGCACGGCCTTGACGCGGGAGTCGCCCGAATGGCGGGCTTTCTTGCTGTTCACGTCTGCAAATGTGGCGTTCCGGCGGCGTGGCTGCAAGCGTGCGGCCGGAGACTTTCCCCCCTTTGTATTCCCGTTGCGGCGCATCTGGCCGCACCTGCGACTCCTTTTGCCGCTATTAGCCGACAATTAACTTTAGACTGGCAGGGTTTTCCGCCAGATAGCGACCGGGATCGAACCCGCGCCCCCCCGGTTGTCCCGGCGTGCGCGAATGGAGGGCGCGCTTGTTCAAATCGCGCGAACATTTTCCTGCCGGCGACGAACCCGGCGATCGTGGCGGCCCGCGCGGTGCGGTCGCCGCGCTGACCCATGCCCAGGTCCTTGCCGAGCCGCAGGTCACTGTCCACAGCCGCATCCGCCCCCTGGCGGAGCGGGTGGCCGAACGCCTGGCCGGGTGGAAGGCCGCCGCTTTCGCCCGGATCGAAGCGCTCGACTTCGCGCCCGACCTGGCCGAGGACATCGGCAGCGCCCGCTGGTTCCGCGGGCTGGGCACGCTTGTCGGCCTGGCCGCCGTTGCGCTGGCCTTCTGGCCCGATTTCGCCCCGCTCGAAGCGGCGCCGGCCATGCATATCGACGGCGAGGCGCGCGACGAATTCCGCAGCCAGATGATCATGCCGCTGGCCCTCGGCGGCGACAGCGGCCGCCGCATGGGCGCGACTCAGGCGGTCATCCCGCTCAAGTCCGCGCCCGAGCGCCCGCAAATCGAACTGGTGGCGACGCTCAGCCCCGGCGACAGCTTCGGCCGCATGCTGCAACGCGCGGGCGTCGGCTCGGGCGAAGCCGCGCGGGTGAGCGAGCTGGTCGCCGGAACCGTGCCCATGGGCGATATCCGGTCCGGCACCAAGGTCGATATCGTCCTCGGCCGCCGCCCCGCACCGGGCGAAGCACGCCCGCTCGATTCGCTGGCGTTCCGCGCGCGGTTCGACCTCGAACTGGCAGTCGGCCGCAAGGATGGGCGGCTGGTGCTGGCCCCGCACCGGATACGGGTGGACGACACGCCGTTGCGGATTCGCGGCACGGTCGGCTCCAGCCTGTACCGTTCGGCCCGCAATGCCGGTGTTCCGGCCGCCGCCGTCCAGCAATACCTGCGGACTCTTGCGACGTATGTCGATCTCGATAGCGGGATCGGCTCAGGCGATACCTTCGATATCATCCTCGCCTACAAGCGCGCCGAAACCGGAGAGGCGGAGCCGGGCAACCTGCTCTACGCCGGGCTCGAACGCGGCGGAAAGCCCAAGGCGCAGCTCGTGCGCTGGGGCAGCGACGGCCGGTTCTTCGAAGCGTCCGGCGTCGGCGAAACGCGCACTGGACTGATGGCTCCGGCCAATGGCCAGATCTCGTCGGGCTTCGGCATGCGGCGCCATCCGATCCTCGGCTACATGCGTATGCACAAGGGCCTCGACTTCAAGGCCAGCTACGGCAGCCCGATCTATGCGGTGACCGACGGCACGGTCGTCTTCGCCGGGCGGCATGGCGGGCACGGCAATTTCGTGAAGCTCGATCACGGCGGCGGCCTTGCCACCGGCTATGCCCACATGAGCCGGATCGCGGTTTCCAACGGCACGCACGTGCGCCGGGGGCAAGTGATCGGCTACGTCGGGTCGACCGGCCTTTCGACCGGCCCGCACCTGCATTACGAAATGTACCGCAATGGCCGCACGGTGAACCCGGCGAGCGTGCAGTTCGTCACCCGCGCGCAACTGACCGGGCGGGAACTCGCCGATTTCAAGGCGCGTCTTGCCGAACTGCAGAAAGTCGAACCGGGCGCCGCGCTCGAAAACCTCAAACCCAAGCCTGCCGATAATGCCGTGCCGGTCAGGGAAATCGACAAGGCAGACCACCCGCGCGAAATCGACTGACGGAGGGCGGCAAGCGCCTGCGGACGATTGAACCCGTGGCGCTTTTCCGGCAGGGAATGCGCCCATGAGTGCATCCTATCCCGCCATTCGCCTGCGCCGCACGCGGGCCAGCATCTGGAGCCGGGCGCTCCACCGTGAAACCGTCCTCACCCCGGCCGACCTGATCTGGCCGCTGTTCGTGACCGAAGGGCGGGGCGTGGAAGAACCGGTCGCCTCGCTGCCCGGCGTTTCGCGCTGGTCGGTCGACGGGATTGCCGCACGAGCGAAAGAGGCGGTCGCCATGGGCATCCCCTGCCTGGCGTTGTTTCCCAACACGCAGCCGGACCGGCGCAGCGACGACGGGGCCGAAGCGCTCAATCCCGACAACCTGATGTGCCGCGCCATCCGCGCGATCAAGGATGCTTGCGGCGACGACATCGGGGTGCTGACCGACGTCGCGCTCGATCCCTATACCGTGCATGGGCAGGATGGGCTGCTGGACGAAGCCGGTTACGTGCTCAACGACGCGACGATCGAGGCACTGGTGGGGCAGAGCCTCAACCAGGCGGTGGCGGGCGCGGACGTGATCGCCCCGTCGGACATGATGGATGGCCGGGTCGGCGCGATTCGCGCCGCACTGGAGGAGGCGGGCCACGTCAATATCCAGATCATGGCCTATGCCGCCAAATATGCGTCCGCCTTCTACGGCCCGTTCCGCGACGCGGTCGGCTCGCGCGGGCTGCTCAGAGGCGACAAGAAGACTTACCAGATGGATCCGGCCAATGCCGAAGAGGCGCTGCGCGAAGTGGCGCTGGACCTGGCCGAAGGCGCGGACAGCGTGATGGTGAAGCCGGGCCTGCCCTATCTCGACATCGTCCGGCAGGTGAAGGAACGCTTCGAAGTGCCGGTCTTCGCTTATCAGGTCAGCGGCGAATACGCGATGATCGAGGCCGCTGCGGCGGCCGGTGCAGGCGACCGCGAAGCGCTGGTGCTTGAAACGCTGATGGCTTTCAAACGCGCCGGCTGTTCGGGCGTCCTCACCTATCACGCGCCGCTGGCGGCCAAACTTCTGGGAGCCTGAGATGGCAGTGCAACGGCCCGGTGCGACGATCCTGCCGTTCCACGGCAAAGTGCCGCAGATCCACGATTCCGCTTTCATCGCGCCCGGCGCGCGGATCATCGGCGATGTCACGATCGGCCCGGACAGCTCGATCTGGTACAATTGCGTGTTGCGCGGCGACGTGAACCGGATCGTGATCGGCGCGCGCACCAATATCCAGGACGGCACGGTCGTCCATTGCGACGGCCCGGTGGAAGGGCGGCCCGACGGTTTCCCGACCCTGATCGGCGACGATGTGCTGATCGGCCACATGGCGATGATTCACGGCTGCACGCTGGAAGACCGCGCTTTCGTCGGCCTCAGCGCAACGGTCATGAACGCCTGCACGATCGAAAGCGACGGGATGCTGGCGGCGGGCGCCATGCTTTCGCCCGGCAAGCGGATCGGCGCGCGGCAATTGTGGATGGGCAGCCCGGCCAAATATGCCCGCGACCTGACCGGCGCGGCGCTGGCGGACATGCAGGCCGGTGTCGCCCGCTATGTCGAAAACAGCCGTGCGCATCTGGCGGCGCTGGCGGCCGCGAACCCAGATGGCGCGGCCTAGGGCCGATTATCCGCCGGCGGACGCCATCCGTGCCCTGGCCGACGGGGAAGGGCGGCTGGCGCTGCGCGTTACCCCCGGCGCACGGGCCGAGGGGATCGAAATCGCCGAGGGCAAAGTGCTGGTGAAAGTGCGGGCCAAGCCCAAGGACGGCGAAGCCAACGACGCGGTCCTGAAAATGCTGGCGGCTGCGCTGGGCATTGCGGCCTCGCGGCTGGAAATGTTGCGCGGCGCAACTGGGCGCGACAAGCTGGTCCGCCTGCTTCCCTAGGATCGACCGGTGGCGAGGGGCTCAGCGCCCCATGCTGCGCGCCATGCGCCCGAGCATGTCGGCCATTTCCGCGCCGAGCTTTTCGTCTTCCGGCCCGCATTCGGCAATGGCGCGCTGCATCGCTTCGGCCCATTGCCCGGCCACGGCCGGATTGATCGACATCCCCTTGTGCGCGCTCATCATGCACTTGCCGGGGTTTTCCTCGAACCAGTCGCGCGGGCCGCCGGCCCAGGCGGCCAGGAACATGGCCAGCGAACGGTGCATGGGTGCCAAGTCGGGTGCATGCAGCGCGCGCAGTTCGACGTAGGCCGGATCCTGTTCCATCAGGTCGTAGAAACGCTCGACGATCCGTTCGATCACCGGATGTCCGCCCAGCAGTTCGAACGGGGTGGCCTGTGCCGGCGCTGCCTGGGCCTGGGTTGCCATCGTTATCCTCTCTGGCTGAAAAATCGCGATTCTCGTCTAGCGGGCCAGGCCGGGCGAGTTCCTTGATCTGGCGCAATTGCGCTCCGCGCCGTTTTCGGCCGCATATTGTGGGAATGGGGGCGCCGCCAGCTCGGGGCTGGCGATGCCGCAGCGTCAGCCGGGCCGGAGCCCGGCTGCGCCGCTGGCGATCAATCCTCGCCGCCTTTCGGTTCGTCCGCGCCTTCGCCGGCCTGTGCCTCGGGCTTCTTCCTGGCCGGGGCCTTGCGCTTCTTCGGCTTGCTTTCCTTGGGCGGGGCGGGAGTCAGCTCGAAGGCGAGCTTGTCTTCCTTGACGCTGACATGGACTTCGCCGCCGTGGGCAAGCTTGCCGAACAGCAGTTCCTCGGCCAGCGGTTGCTTGACCTTCTCCTGGATCAGGCGGCCCATCGGACGCGCGCCATAGAGCTTGTCGTAGCCACGCCTGGACAGCCATTCGCGCGCATCGGTGTCGAACTGAATGTGGACGTTCTGTTCGGCCAGCTGCAGTTCGAGCTGGAGGATGAACTTGTCCACCACGCGGCTGACCGTTTCGGTGCCGAGGTAGGCGAACGGCACGATCGCATCCAGGCGGTTGCGGAATTCGGGCGTGAACATGCGCTTCACTGCCTCGTCGCCCGCGTCTTCCTTCGACACGTCGCCGAAACCGATGCCCTGCTTGGCCATGTCGGACGCGCCCGCGTTGGTCGTCATGATGAGGACCACGTTGCGGAAGTCGACCGTCTTGCCGTGGTGGTCGGTCAGGCGGCCGTTATCCATCACTTGCAGCAGGATGTTGAACAGGTCGGGGTGGGCCTTCTCGATTTCGTCGAGTAGCAGCACGCAATGCGGATGCTGGTCGATCGCATCGGTCAGCAGGCCGCCCTGGTCGTAGCCGACATAGCCCGGAGGCGCGCCGATCAGGCGGCTGACCGAGTGGCGTTCCATGTATTCGGACATGTCGAAGCGCTTGAGCTCGATGCCCATGATCGAAGCGAGCTGGCGGGCGACTTCGGTCTTGCCGACGCCGGTCGGGCCGCTGAACAGGAACGAGCCGATCGGCTTGTCCGGATCGCGCAGGCCGGCGCGGCTCAGCTTCATCGCGCTCGACAGCACTTCGATGGCCTTGTCCTGGCCGAAGACGACGCGCTTCAGGTCGCGTTCGAGATGTTCGAGCGCCTTTTTGTCGTCGGTCGAAACGCTTTTCGGCGGGATGCGCGCCATGGTTGCGATCACCGCTTCGATCTCGCGCGCGGTGATTGTCTTCTTGCGGCGGCTGGGCGGGACCAGCATCTGCATCGCGCCGACTTCGTCGATCACGTCGATCGCCTTGTCCGGCAGCTTGCGGTCGTTGATGTAGCGGGCCGACAGCTCGACCGCGGTCTTGATCGCATCGGGCGTGTAGCGCACGCCGTGATGTTCCTCGAAGGCGCTGCGCAGGCCCTTGAGGATCTTGACCGTATCCTCGATCGTCGGTTCGTTGACGTCGATCTTCTGGAACCGGCGCAGCAGGGCGCGGTCCTTTTCGAAGTGGTTGCGGAATTCCTTGTAAGTGGTCGAACCGATGCAGCGGATCGCGCCGCTGGACAGCGCGGGCTTGAGCAGGTTGGACGCGTCCATCGCCCCGCCGCTGGTCGCCCCGGCGCCGATCACGGTGTGGATCTCGTCGATGAACAGGATCGCCTCGGGCATCTTTTCCAGTTCGGAGACAACCTGCTTCAGCCGTTCCTCGAAATCGCCGCGATAGCGCGTGCCGGCAAGCAGCGAGCCCATGTCGAGCGAATAGATCACCGCGTCCCTCAGCACGTCGGGCACTTCGCCTTCGACGATCTTGCGCGCGAGGCCTTCGGCGATGGCCGTCTTGCCCACGCCGGGATCGCCGACATAGAGCGGGTTGTTCTTCGACCGGCGGCAGAGGATCTGGATCGTGCGGTCCACTTCCGGCCCGCGCCCGATCAGCGGGTCGACCTTGCCCGACAACGCCTTTTCGTTGAGGTTGACGCAGAACTGGTCGAGCGCGGAATCCTTGCCCGACGGCTTGGTTTCCGCCTTTTCCTCGGCCTGGGCCGGTTCGTCCGCACCGTTCGGGCTGCGGCTTTCGATCTGGCGGCCGCCCTTGCCGATCCCGTGGCTGATGTAGCTTACCGCATCGAGCCGGCTCATGTCCTGCTGCTGGAGGAAATAGACGGCATAGCTGTCGCGTTCGGAAAACAGCGCGACCAGCACGTTGGCGCCGGTCACCGTGTCCTTGCCCGAAGACTGGACGTGGAGGATGGCGCGCTGGATCACCCGCTGGAAGCCGGCGGTCGGCTGCGGGTCGGCGCCGTCGCCGGTCTTGAGCGACTGGTATTCCTGATCGAGATACTGTTTCACCACGTCGCCGAGATCACCGAGGTCGACGCCGCAGGCGGTCATCACTTCGGCGGCGTCGGGATCGTCGATCAGGGCAAGCAGGAGATGCTCCAGCGTCGCGTATTCGTGGCTCCGGTCCGCGGCATTGGCGAGCGCGTTGTGGAGCGTCTTTTCGAGGTTTGCAGCGAAACTGGGCATAGAGTCAGGTTCCCTTGGGGGTGGAATTATCCGGCGGCGGAATCACCGCCGGACGGGCGAAGCAAGGTGGCCGTAGCGGCCAATGCCGGTTGGACCGGTACCGATATGGGGAGCCGCCGCCGAAAAGGGAGGGGGCGGCGAATGTCACGTCTCGGCCCTTGGCTTGAACAGGGCGTCGGCGGCCAGCCTGTGCGCCGAGGCGCGGTCCCGGTGGGCCTTGACGCGGACGATCTCGGCCTCGAGCAGGCCGACACGTTCGTCCAGCTCATCCTGCGAATAGCTGTCCAGACTCTCCAGCGAGAGCTGGCTGGCGGCATCTCCGCGCCGCCTGGGGAGATCGTCGTCGTCCATTGCAATGCAGCATTTCCTTTCCGGCGCTTGCTGTCAATGGGTATGGCGTCTACCCAGCACTGCCGTGGCCGCGCTGCCACAGGTGAATCGATGTTCTCTGGTGGTGCTTTGGGGGCTTTGTGACCGGAACCATACCGCAAACCATGGTGGCCATCGGCTTCGAGCAACCGGGCGGGCCCGAAGTGCTGCGCCCCGAAAACCTGCCGGTCCCGGTGCCCGGGACGGATGAAGTGCTGGTCAAGGTCGCGTTCGCCGGGGTCAACCGCCCCGATGTCGTCCAGCGCCAGGGCAAATATCCCCCGCCGCCGGGCGCCTCGCCGATTCCGGGGCTCGAGATTTCGGGCACGGTGGTGGCCGCGGGCGCGGATGTCCTGCCCGAAGTGCTGGGGCAGGAAGTCTGCGCGCTGGTTTCGGGCGGCGGCTATGCCGAATATTGCCTGGCCAAGTCAGGCCACTGCCTGCCGCTGCCTTATGGCCTGCCGCTGGACCAGGCCGCGGCCCTGCCGGAAACCCTGTTCACCGTGTGGCACAACGTGTTCGAGCGCG
>JAQVEQ010000264.1 GCA_028697875.1 Novosphingobium sp.
TGTCGTCAACGACTGGATGATAGCGGAAACAGGGGCCGGGTTCGGCTACTTCGGACTTGCGCTTGTCGGCGGGCCGATTGTCGTTGCGGGCTTGGCATGGATCATTTTCGCGGCCCCTCGCATCTTCGGCGGAATTCATGCCTCGACAAGCGGCTTCGAGATCGGGCCGAGCACATTCCTTGCGGAGATGAACGTCCCGGAAGGCTCACGGCTTACCGGGGTGCACCTCCCGGAAGCCGATCTGCGTTTCGACCTGCATGTCCACGGCGTCATCCGTAACGGCACCCACGTTTTCGCCCGGCGCGGCGACATTGTCATCGCGCCGGGCGACCTCCTTCTGCTGGAAGCGGATTTCGCCCAGATCGAGCATCTGCGCGAGCATGGGGATCTCGTCATGCCCTATGCCCTATCTGCGGGCGGCACCGGCGGCGAGCGCGTTGAAGCCGTTGTCATGCCGGACAGTCTGCTGCTTGGATCCCGGATCGCCGATGTCGGCATCTTCGCCGAACACGCCCTGCACGTGGCCGGTCTCGCCAGCCGGCGACACCGCATCGAGGGGAGTTTCGCAGACCTGCAAATCGGCGTCGGCGACGTTCTGATCCTTGAGGGCGACCGCGATGCCCTGCGCGATACCCTGTCCGATTGCAGCCTTCTGCCCCTGTCACGCCGCCGCCCGCCCCGGCTGAATGTCCGCGCGGCTACCGGCGTGCTGGTGTTCGGGGCTGGCGTGCTGGTGTCCGCCTTCGGGATGCTGCCGCCGGAACTCGCGTTCGGCGGCGTGGTATTCGCACTGGTCGCCACCCGCTGCCTGAACCTGCGAACCGCGCTACAGGATCTCAACTGGCCTATCGTGATTCTCCTGGCCTGCATGATCCCGCTCGGCATGGCGGTGCAGAATACCGGCGCCGCGCAAGTCATCGCCAACGGTATCGTGGCCCATCTGCCGGCGACCGGACCGGTGGGCATAACCGCACTGGTGCTGCTGATGGCGATCGCGATCACGCCGTTCATCGACAATGTTTCGACGGCGGCGGTGCTCAGCCCGATCGCCGCAGGAATAGCATCGCGAACCGGCGTTGCGGTGGAACCCTTGCTGATGGCCGTCGCCGCCGGAGCCTCGCTCGATTTCCTCACGCCGTTCGGGCATCACAACAATGCCGTGGTGATGGGGGCTGGCGGCTACAGGTTTATCGATTTTCCGCGATTCGGGGGCATTCTCGTGATCATCTGCTACTGCGCGGCCCTGCTGGCGCTGGCCATGATGTTCCAGGGCCACAATCTTGCAATGATTTCTTGGTGGGCCTAAATGTCCACTTCTTGAATAGGGAAAGGGCGCTTACGGCCATGATTTCGAACAAAGCCAAGTATGCGCTTCGCGCGCTCCTGGCAGTTGCCGCGCAGCCCGGCGGAGAAGCGCTGACCAGTACGGAAATCGCCCGGCGGCACAAGATACCGCACAAGTTTCTGGAGCAGATCCTGCTCGACCTCAAGAAGAGCGGGATCCTGGAAAGCCGGCGCGGAAAGTCCGGCGGATATGTCATGCTGAGGCCGGCCGACACGATCAGCTTTGGCGAGGTTCTGCGGATATTCGACGGCCCTCTCGCCCCTCTCCCGTGCCTTTCGCGCAATGCCTACCGCCGCTGCGAGGACTGTGAAAGCGAAGCCCGCTGCGAGATTCGCCGCGAATTCGCGCGCTCTTACGAAGCAAGCCGGCAGGTGCTCGATTCGCGCACGATCGCGGATGCCTTGCGCGAGAGCCAGAACCCGCCGATTGCCGCGCCGGAACGGCGGGCCGGCTGACATTTCACAATACGCCTTGCTAATCCCTATAAAACAGATAGAGATAATGCGGTAAGAAGATGCTCCTACCTTTCCGTCCATGCGGGCGGAGGGAAGGTCATAGGGAGGCCGCAAGATGAGACATCGATCGAAACCGCGCGTCATGTGCGCGGCAGCCGTTGCCGTCAGCCTGATGCTGGCAGGTTGCTCGGGCAAAAAAGCGGATAACGGCAACACCGTTGAAATTCTCAACGTGTCCTATGACCCGACACGCGAATTGTACGACGCTCTCAATCCGGGCTTCGCGGCAAAGTGGAAGGCTGAAACCGGCCAGACCGTGAGCGTGAAGATGAGCCACGGCGGATCGGGCAAGCAGGCCCGCGCCGTCATCGACGGGCTCGACGCCGATGTCGTCACGCTCGCTCTCGCCTACGATATCGACGCCATCGCCGAAAAGGGCGGCGGAAAGCTGCCCGGGAACTGGCAGAGCCGGTTGCCCCACAACAGCGCGCCTTATGCCTCCACCATCGTCTTCCTTGTTCGCGGCGGCAATCCCAAGGGCATCCATGACTGGGGCGATATGGTAAAACCGGGCGTGGCGGTAATCACGCCCAATCCCAAGACCAGCGGCGGGGCACGCTGGAACTTCCTGGCCGCATGGGCTTACGCCAAGGCGAAAAACGGTGGGTCCGATGCGGCTGCGCTGGACTTCGTGAAGCGCCTCTATGCCAATGTGCCGGTGCTCGACAGCGGGGCGCGCGGGGCGACCACGACCTTTGCCGAGCGCGGCATCGGCGACGTGCTGCTGGCCTGGGAAAACGAGGCCTTCCTTGCGCAAAAGGAACTGGGCAAGGGCAAGTTCGACATCGTCACGCCGTCGATATCGATCCTGGCCGAACCGCCGGTTGCCGTGATCGACGGCAACGCCCGGCGCCATGGCACGCAGAAAGCCGCCGAGGCCTATCTGCGATACCTCTATACGCCGGAGGCGCAGGAGATCATCGCCCGCAACTATTACCGCCCGATCGACAAGGCTGTCGCGGCCAAATACGCCTCGATCTTCCCCACGCTGAACCTTGTCACCATCGATCACGACTTCGGCGGCTGGCAGGCTGCGCAGAAGCGTTTCTTCAGCGACGGGGGCGTGTTCGATCAGATCTACGCCGGCAACGCACGGTAAGCCGCCATGGAAATCGCATTGAGCAGGCCACTGCAGATGACAGCCCCCGCCGTCCGGCCGGATCGCCCGAGGCGCAAGAACCATTCGGTCATTCCCGGCTTCGGCCTGACCTTGGGACTTACCACCGTCTGGCTTTCGCTGATCGTGCTGGTGCCGCTGAGCACCGTTTTCGTCCGTTCCGCCGGGATGGGGCTCGACAGCTTCATGGAGGCTGCATTTTCGCCGCGGTCGCTGGCCGCCTATGCCGTCAGTTTCGGCACCTCGTTTATCGCGGCACTCGTCAACGCCACGTTCGGCCTGCTGACGGCGTGGTTCCGGCTTGACCCCTGGTACGGCGGCATAAGGCTCGTGGAAAGGCAAGGGAAGGCCCTCCTGGTGAAGGATTCCGAAGGCCTCCAAATCGTCCGGGGGGAACTGCCGTGACGTCCAATGGGATCCG
>JAQVEQ010000265.1 GCA_028697875.1 Novosphingobium sp.
GTGACGTTCGCGGCTGCATTGCGCAGAAGCCGGACGATCGCCTGCGGCTGATGAGCCTTACCCGCCAGGCGCGCGACAATGTCGCGCGATATTTCCTGCGGGGTACGACCCGCTGCCTGAAGGCTGCCGGCAAAGGGGATGGTGATGCGCCCGTCGCTATCGACCATTTGTTCGGGCATAGCGGTGCCCCGTGCGGTTGAGCCTGACGAAGTCAGGCGTGGGTCGCCGCCAGCGGCGCCGAACAAGGCTGCCGGCGGCGCTTCCCAGATCGCGATGTCGAGCACGTCGCCCTTGCCTATCGTCGAGCCGATCGCGCGGCCTTCGCCCAAGTCCTGGGCAAACTGCACCGGATGATCGGCAGCGATAATCTGTCGGGTAACCGCGCTAGTCACGTCCATGACTTCGATGGCTGAACCGTTAGCTGCGTTCTCGGGCGTATTGTTGACATTCCGCGAGGACGGGCCGCTTGCCGGCATGACAGCACAAGCGGAAAGCATCAGGACGAGGCCGGCGGCACCTGTGGCCGAGGACATTGAACGCAAGTTTTTCATGATTGTATCGAGATAACTAAATGAGGCCCAAGCTGGAAAGCCAGACAAGCTGTCGTCGCTATGGCGCAAGTACGAATACAGATCAAGAAAACCCATGGCTGCGATGACAGGCAAGCTGGACTCATTCCGTGGGCGGAGGTGTCGTGAAGGGGAGGGGCCTGGGAGGGAGCGGTCGCGGACGCATCCACCTTGCGACGATCCGGGGCAGGGGCACGACGGCGTCGATCTTCAGCAAGCGCAGCGCACACCAGGAACGCCCGGTAAGCAGCACGCCACGGATCGCGGGGCGGCACTCGGCTATCCATTCGCGCGGCATGAAATGCCGCGTGCGATGCTGCGCATCAGCCAGCGACACGCCTTCGCCGGTCATCTTTCGGCGCAAGCTGCCGATCGCGGCATAGACTTCACGCCTGAGCACTGCGGGGCGGGGCGCGCGACCGGGCCGGGCGGCGGCGATTTCGGCATAGAGCGCAACCAGCAGGTGCGCCTGACGATCGTGGCCGAGATGCTCCACGCGGCGACGGCCTTCGCGTCCGGCGCGCCGGCGCAGGTCCGCATCCGCCACCAGCGCGGCCAGCTGCGCGCCAAGGTCCGCAACGTCGCCGGCGGCGAAAAGCAGCCCGTTGACGCCGTGTTCCACCAGTTCGGGAATGCCGCCTTTGCGCGAGGCGATTACGGGCAAGCCTGCGGCCATCGCTTCCATCAGGCAGACGGGCTGGTTCTCGTCCCAGATCGAGGGGAGGACGACGATGTCGCTGCGCGCATAGACGTCGGACATGTCGCCGGGCGCAATCTTGCCAAGGAAGCGCACGCGCCCCTTCAGGCCCAACTTTTCGATCCGAACGGCATAGGCGTCCCGCTCGGGACCTTCTCCGGCCAACTGGAGTAGTGCCGGGGCATCGGAAAGGGGGGCAGGCAAGGTGGCGAAGGCATCGAGCAAGGTGGTGACGCCCTTGTGGGCGCCGAAGTACCCGGCATATGTGATCCGCACCGGACCGGCCAGGTGGGGGGGGGCGCCGGCAGGGTGGAACCGGTCGAGGTCGATGCCGTTGGGGATCACCTCCAGACATTCGGACGACCATCCGGCCCGGGCGTAGCGCTGTGCGACGAAGCGGCTCGGCACGATGAAGCGGTCGATCTGATCCAGCGCCAGGTCCAGGAAATCCTTGCGCAGGCGCATGGGGACATGCAGCCGGCGGCCGTCGTGGATGCGTGGCAGGCAGGTGCGGAATTGTGTGGTGTTATCACAGGGCCGGCCGTCGATGCGCACAGCGGAGTTCCTGAGGCAGAAGCCCCAGAAGTCATGCAGCGTGCAAATCGTCTTCGCCCCTTGCAGCCGCGCCAGCAGCGGCAGCTTGGCGGACAAGCCCAATAGGTTGTGGCAGTGAACGATATCAGGGGCGAAATCATCCAGAACGTCACGGAAGTGATCGTCGACGAGCGGGTGCAGGAAATTGAGGAACTCCGGGCTGTAATCCTCCGGCTCAAGCGCGACGCGATGAACCCGGATACCTTCGTGCAGATCGTCGCTGCGGGTGTGGCGGGCCCTATCCGCATCCGGTTCCCCGGCGAAGACGCGCACGTCGTGGCCGAGATGGGCGAGCGCCTTGGCTTGCTCGTGTGCCATGAGTTCCGCTCCGCCCACGAAGCGGGGTGGATAGGCATTGCTGCATATCAGAATGCGCATCGGCGCCGCGCTGGAATGGCGGGGGGCGTGCGCGGCTGTCATGGCGCCGATTCTGCCGGAAGAAGAGGTTCCATGGCCCGCAACATCAGGGCTGCGGCCTCGCGCCAGTTGCCGGAAGGGGGCGTCACCGTGATGGCCCCGGCTTCGGCCGCGACGAGCCAGGCACGCGTCGCTTCGGCCAGATCCCGGGCCGTCGAGTCAACGGGAAAGAAATGGACGCCCAGGCCCTCGTGCATCCGGAACACTGGCAGGTCGCGCGCCAGGACCGGCCTGCCGCGAGCCAGAGCCTCGATCAGCGGAAGGCCGAAACCCTCACCGTGCGAGGCGATGATGACGCCGGTGCAGGTCGCATAGATGCCCAGCAGTTCTGCGTCCTCGACGTCGTCGAACCACAGCAGTCGCCTGCCCAGTTCGGGATGGGCGAGAATCATGTCGCGCAGGGCGTCGACCTGCCAGCCCAGTCGGCCCACCAGCACCAGCCTATCGGAGCGCCCCTGTCGCCACAGGACGTCGAAGGCGGCCAGCACGTCGCCGTGGCCCTTGCGGGGCTCGAGCGTGCCCACCATCAACGCGAACGGCGTCGAGGTGTCGAAACGCGGGGCCGGCGGGGGCGCAGCGACGGTGGCCCTGTCGGTGCCGCCGTCGCTGCCTTCATCAATGATGGCGTGGCCCATCGGCAGGACCTGGGTCCGATAGCCGTCCGTCAGACCATGGACGTCGGCCAGCGCATCCTTCAACTCGATCTCGGTCTGGGGAGAATTGCACAGGAACCCCTCGGCGATTCGCGCAAGGATGCCTAGCCACGCGCGGTAGCGGATGACCGTATTGCGTGAGAACCATTCGGGTCGGTTGAGCGGTAACAGGTCGTGGACCAGGAACCATAGCGATCCGCCTTCGCGCCGGAACCGGGCGAGTTGGCTACGATGGCGACGCACCGCATCGAGCGAATAGTCCAGCCCCACGAACACGTCGCCCGGCCGTGCCCGCATTTCCTCGGCCTCGATAAAGTGCGAGCGATCAGGCCAGGCGATACAATGGTAGCGCCGCTTGCGCCGCGCCGAGACGAACCGTACGTCCCATCGCGCGTCCTTTTCGGGTAGCGCCAGCGCTAGCGCGCGCACGACACGCTGGATGCCGGTTCCGGCATCGTGATCGC
>JAQVEQ010000266.1 GCA_028697875.1 Novosphingobium sp.
CAGTCAGCCATGTTCTTGGGAGCGCTGTTCGCGCCGGGGTACGGCGGGTACACCGGCTCCGTGGTCTTCGATGCCGCCCAGGTCGGTGTGGTGCCCAGGACCATGAGGATGTCGTGCATCCCCTTGGAGTGCGCATTGGCTAGGGCGCCGTCGAGGTTCTTCCAATGGAAGACACCCTTGGAGGTCTCGATCTGCGACCAGGCGGTGCCGTTGTCCCAGAGTCGCAGAGCCCCGAAGGGAGCCGAGGACCAGGCCTCGACCTCCTCGCCCTCGATCTGCATGCCGACCAGGGTCGCCGGAACCACATTCGCCTCGGCAGTCGGCACGGGCGTCGCTCCGCTGTCAGCGTCGTCCCCACCGCCACACGCCGCCAGGAGCAGCGCTGCTGAGAGCGCTACTGCACTGAGGGCGACTGATTTCGAGCGTTGATGGCGTCGGTTCCGAACCATGTAGGCATGCTCCCAATCGTGACTGTTGTACCCGGGACCACTGCGCCGCACTGGTTCAGCGCATTGCATTGGACCGTTGCCCCGGCTGGGACAGTGTAAGTACCGCTTCCGGTTGTGGCCCACGCCACAATCTCCGGGTTGGTGTTGTCGCCCAGCTGGCAGAGGTTCACGGCCCCGGTGACGCAGCTGTAGAACTTGTCCTTCAGCCAGCGTTCCACGGTCTGGAAGCCGATCGCACCGGGCGTTCCGTCGTTCATCACAATGCCCACGCGGCCGTCAGCTGCGTTCCAGAAGTACCAGTAGGAGCGCGAGACGCCCAGGCGGATGTTGTCCAGGTAGGTCTGCGCGACGTAGGCGGCAGCATCTGCCCCGCCGATCGAGCGGCCAGGCGTCTTGCCCGGACCGACGATGCCGTAGTTGATCTCGGTGTCCCAGAGCTGACGATCAGCAGGCACGCCTGCCTTGCGCATGTCGGCCTGGGTCTTCTGGATGTACTTCACCCGAGCTGCCGGGCCCTCGTTGCCCGCGGGATAGGTGTGGATCGCGATGGCATCCACCGGCCAGCCCTGCTTCTTCAAGGCCTTGAGGTACTTGGGGAAGAAGCTGTTGTAGCGGGCGGTGAGACGCACGGTGCTCGAAGCCGAGACCACGGCCGCAGACGGGTCGATCGACTTGATGATCTGATAGGCGGCCTTGGTCAGGTCGGCCATCTGCTTGGGGGTGCCTGCCCAGTAGTTGGTGAGGTTCGCCTCGTTCCAGATCTGGTAGGCGCCGACACTGCCCTTGTAGCGGGTCGCCACTGCAGTGACCCAGTCCTTCCAGTCGGCCATCTTCTTCGGCATCGACGCTGCGCCCTTGTACGGGTACGTGCCCTGCTTCTTGTTCGACGCGGCCCATGTCGGCGTCGAGCCGAGCACGATCATCGAGTTCGCGTGCGCCATGTTGCCGTTGCCGACAGCGGCATCAAGACCGTTCCACCAGAACTGGTTGTTCGACTGCTCCACCTGGCCCCAGGCCACACCCGAGTCCCACAGGCGCAGCGTGCCGTACGGCACTGTGGGCGTCACGCCGTCGGCGATGCCAGGCACGTGGAGTCCGAACATCGTCGCGGGCACCGGGTTCGCCGCAGCTGCCTGTGCTGGAACTGTGGCGGCCAGCGAACCGAGGACGGTGAGGCTTGCTACAGCCGCAATCAAGGCACGACGCATGACGAAACTCCCAAAGCAGACAACAAACGGTCCTTCGACCATAACCGAAGGTGTCAACCCAAGCGGTCAGCGACACCGCAGGACGTACAGGCTTTGCCCGTCGGTCTCCTGCCCATGCTCGAATCGGTCCACAGCCAGGCCGGCCTTGTGCACATGTGACTCGAAGTGGCCGCGCAGGAAACGCGTGCAATGCAGGCGGCCCTTCCAGTCCAAAGGCCCATAGCCCTCAGGGTTTTCCTGCCATATGGGGACGTCCTCCTCCACGAAGCAGGTGACGAAGGCCTTGCCCGTCGGCACGAGCGCCTCGCGAATGAGTCGCAGATATGTCGCAGTGTCGTCGTCGTTCATGTGCGAGAAGACGGAGTAGGCATAAAAAACATTCACACTCGACGGCTCAGTGCCCAGGCTCTGCTCGCGCGAGCCATCAGGGTTGTAGCGCTCGTTGCTGACATTCAGCAATGAGAAGCGATACCCCGGGCCCTGGAGGTTCTCCTGAGCCCATTCGATGAGCTCGGGCTGGATGTCGACGCCGTGATAGTCGCGAATGCGCCCGAAGTGCTCGCGCAACCCGACGGCAAGTCGACCCGCGCCGCAGCCCCAGTCCAGCAGCGCGGACTCCGCGTTCAGTCCGCAGTACTTCTCCAGACGCTGCACATCCCCGACAGCGGTCTTGATGAAGGCCTTGTCGTTCTTGAAGTGCTTGCCGCCCATCCGGTACTTGCCGGGGGGAAGGGGAATCTTCTCCTTGCGTCCGATCATTGCGCCAGCCTATTGGCTACAGCAGGTTCAGCTCCTTGGCTTGTGCAGTGAGGTACTCGCGCTGACTGGGGTGCGCCGCCTGAGTGATGATGTTCGTCGCCTGCTCGCTTTGCGAGCGACCGAACACCTGCGCGATGCCGTGCTCGGTTGCCACCGCGCTGTGCTGGAAGCTCGTGACCGGTTCGGTGATCCGGGGCACGATCGTCGAGACGTTCGCCTTGGGATGCCACGACGGGAGCGCGATGAAGGAGCGGCCGCCGCGCGAGTGCAACGCTCCGACCATGAAGTCCGTCGCGCCGCCGAAGCCGGAGAAGATGCGCCCGTTCATGCGGCTGGCGTTGGCCTGATCGAAGAGATCGACCTGCAGTGCCGCGTTCACACTCGTCATCTGGGCTTGTCGCGCGATCGCGGCGGGGTCGTTCACATGCTCGGTGCGCATCATGCGGATCGAGCGGTTCATGTGCACCCAGTCGTACAGCTCGCGCGAGCCGAAGATGAAGCTCGCCGTCTTGGGGATGTCGGCAGCCAGCGCTCCTGCCCGCTCGAGTCCGAGCACGCCATCGCTGAACATCTCCGACCAGATGCGCAGGCCCTGGTGCCTGGCCAGGCCCGTGAGCACCGCGTCGGGCACTGCTCCAATGCCCAGCTGCATCGTGGAGCCCGGCTCGATCACGGCGGCGATGCGCGCGCCGATCTCCATCGACACATCCGAGATCTCACCGGCCGGATGCGTGGGCAGCGGCTCGTCCACCTCGACCAGGTAGTCGATCTCGTTCTCGTAGAGCTGGGCGTCGCCGTAGGTGTACGGCATCTGCGGATTGGCCTGGGCGATCACGATCCCGCCGTTGGCGTGGGCCGCCTCGATCGCGGCCGGCAGCACATTGACCTCGGTGCCCAGGCTGACGGTGTCGTGGTGCCGTGCAGAGGTGTGCAGCAGCACCACGTCTGGCCGGTAGTGGTCGCGGAAG
>JAQVEQ010000057.1 GCA_028697875.1 Novosphingobium sp.
GCCGGCTTCGAACATTTCCATCATGATATCGCTGCCGCCGACGAATTCGCCCTTCACATAGAGCTGGGGAATGGTCGGCCAGTCGGAATAGGTCTTGATCCCCTGGCGGATGTCCATGTCCTGCAGCACATCGACGCTGGCGAATTCCACGTTGCAATGTTCGAGGATCGCGACCGCGCGGCTGGAAAAGCCGCATTGCGGGAACAGCGGAGTGCCTTTCATGAACAGGACGACGTCGTTCGAGTTCACGATGTCGGCAATGCGGGCATTGGTGTCGGACATGGTCTGCGCCTTGTAATGAAGCGTAACGGGTGTGCCGTGATCGGCGTTGCCGGACTCAGTTGGGGACGGCGGTCGTCAGTTGCAAGGCATGGAGCGTGCCGCCCATGTTCCCGCCCAGCGCTTCGTAGACCATCTTGTGCTGGGCCACGCGCGTCTTGCCGGCGAAGGCGGCCGAAATGACGCGCGCGGCGTAATGGTCCCCGTCGCCGGCCAGGTCGGTAATCTCGACCTCGGCGCCGGGCAGGGCGGCCTTGATCATTGCCGCGATGTCGTCAGCCGCCATCGGCATCGGATCAGGCCCCGCCCATCAGCTGGCGGCGGGCTTCGACCGACTTTTCCTCCAGCGCGGCGCGCACGGCGGATTCGTCGATATCGATCCCGGCGCCGGTCAGGTCGCCCAGCAGCTTGCGGATCACGTCCTCGTCGCCCGCTTCCTCGAAATCGGCCTGCACGACCGACTTGGCATAGGCTTCGGTTTCCTCGGTGGTGAGGCTCATCTTGGCGGCGGCCCATTCGCCGAGCAGGCGGTTGCGCCGCGCGGCAACGCGGAAGGCGGTTTCTTCGTCCATCGCGAACTTGGCTTCTTCGGCGCGTTCGCGGTCATTGAAATCGGTCATGTCAGCCCCTTGGAATGAGTCGATTGAATATAGATCACCGCACTGTGGCGTATGCAAGACCGGCGCGCGTCAGGCGGCGAGGCCGGTACCCTTGGCAAACCACGGCATATCCGCCGCCTGGTGCGTTTCGTATGCCGCAATGGCAGTGTCGCGGGCCAGGGTCAGGCCCACTTCGTCCAGCCCTTCGATCAGGCAATGCTTGCGGAAGGGGTCGATTTCGAAGGTGAAACGGTCCTGGAACGGGGTGGTGACGGTCTGCGTTTCGAGATCGATCGTCAGCGGATCGGTCCTTGCCACTTCCAGCAGCCGGTCGACCTGTTCCTGCGGCAGCGCGACGGTCAGGATGCCGTTCTTGAACGCGTTGCCGGAAAAGATGTCGGAAAAGCTCGGTGCGATCACCGCTTTCACGCCCATGTCGAGCAGGGCCCAGGCGGCGTGCTCGCGGCTCGACCCGCAGCCGAAGTTGTCGCCCGCGATCAGGATCGGCGCGCCCTTGAACTCGTCCTGGTCGAAGATGTTCGCCGGGTCTTCGCGCAGCGCTTCGAACGCGCCCTTGCCCAGTCCCTCGCGGCTGATCGTCTTCAGCCAGTGGGCCGGGATGATGATGTCGGTGTCGATATTCTTGCGGCCGAACGGGATCGCGCGGCCGGTGACTTCGCGGACGGGTTCCATCAGTCGGTCTCCGGTGCCTCTTCGGGATGGGGCGGTTCGATCTTCTCCGCTGCCGTTTTCTCCTTGCGGCGCGAGGCGAAGAGCAGCGCGGCGGCAAGCGCGGCGGAACCGATCGCGGCCCCTGCCAGCGCGGCCTTGCCCATCAGGTTCTTGTCGGTCTTTTCTGTTTCGTCGCTCATGGCCTTACCCCATCAACTCGCGAACGTCGGTCAGGTGCCCGGTCACCGCGGCGGCGGCGGCCATGGCGGGACTGACGAGGTGGGTGCGGCTGCCCGGTCCCTGGCGGCCCACGAAATTGCGGTTGCTGGTCGAAGCGCAGCGTTCGCCCGCCGGAACCTTGTCCGGGTTCATGCCGAGACAGGCCGAACAGCCCGGTTCGCGCCATTCGAGACCGGCCTCGACGAAGATCTTGTCGAGCCCTTCTTCTTCCGCCTGGCGCTTCACCAGGCCGGAACCGGGCACGACGATCGCCCATTTGACGTTGTCGGCCTTCTTGCGGCCCTTGAGCACCGCGGCGGCGGCCCTGAGATCTTCGATGCGGCTGTTGGTGCAGCTGCCGATGAAGATGTTCTGCACTTCGACTTCGGCCATCTTCTGGCCCGGCTCCAGCCCCATGTAGGCGAGGCTGGCGCGGGCCGCGTCCTGCTTGGACGGGTCGGCGAAGTTTTCCGGCGCGGGCACGACCCCGCCGATCGGCACGACGTCTTCCGGGCTGGTGCCCCAGGTGACGGTCGGTTGGACGTCGGCGGCGTTGATTTTGACGACTTTGTCGAATTTTGCCCCAGTGTCGGTGTGGAGGGTTTTCCACCAGGCCACGGCCTTGTCCCAATCTTCGTCCTTGGGGGCGTAGGGGCGGCCCTTGAGGTAGGCGAAGGTCTTTTCGTCCGGGGCGACCAGGCCGGCGCGCGCGCCGCCTTCGATCGACATGTTGCAGACGGTCAGGCGGCCTTCGATGCTCATATCCTCGAACACCTTGCCGCGGTATTCGATCACATGGCCGGTGCCGCCGGCCGTGCCGATCACGCCGATGATGTGCAGGATCAGGTCCTTGGGCGTGACGCCGGGGCCAAGATCGCCTTCGACCGCGACTTCCATGGTCCTGGAGCGCTTGAGCAGCAGGGTCTGGGTCGCCAGCACGTGTTCGACTTCGCTGGTGCCGATGCCGAAGGCCAGCGCGCCGATCCCGCCGTGGCAGGCGGTGTGGCTGTCGCCGCACACGATCGTCGCGCCGGGCAGGGAGAAGGCCTGTTCCGGGCCGACGACGTGGACGATGCCCTGTTCGACATCGGTCGCGCCGATATAGTGCACGCCGAATTCCGGCGCATTGCGTTCCAGCGCGGCGAGCTGCTGCGCGCTTTGCGGATCGTCGATGGGCAGGCGATGGCCCGCCGAATCGAGCCGCGCCGTGGTCGGCAGGTTGTGGTCGGGCACCGCCAGCGTCAGTTCGGGGCGGCGGACTTTCCGTCCGCTCATGCGCAAGGCTTCGAAAGCCTGCGGGCTCGTCACTTCGTGGACGAGGTGGCGGTCGATGTAGATGATCGAGGTGCCATCGTCGCGGGTTTCGACGACATGGGCGTCCCAGATCTTTTCGTAGAGGGTGCGGGGTCTGCTAGCCATAGGCGTGGCAGCTAGGCGCGCGGACCCCGCAAGACAAGAGGTGAATCGCTTTCCCGGCGCGGTTCAGCGGCGGTCGTTGCCGTGATCCTGGGGACGGTCGTCTCCGCGATGGTCGTTGTTGTCGCTGCGTTCGACATGCAGCTGGCGCTTCACCCGGTCGATCCGGTTGTCGAGCGTGCGCAGCTCGGCGCGGGTCAGGCCGTTGCGGGCATAGCGGGCATAGAGGTTCTCCAGCCGGTCGACCTGGCCATGGAGCCGGGCCGCTTCGCGCACGGAAATCGTGTGGCGCGCCCTGGCGCGGTCGATCTGGCGGTCGAGCTGGGCGATTTCCTGGCGCACCTGCACGCCGTTCTGGGGGCGGCTTTCGGCCGTGGCGGGCGTGGCAAGGGTAGCCGCCGCGGCGAGGGCGAGCGGGGCGGCGAACAGGAACTTGCGCATGGGGGTAACTCCTTGAACATTGTTCGGCGGGAACTGCCGATGGGTTCGAGGTACCACCGGAAAACGCGTTTGAGCGTCGCGTTTTGTACCAAAGTGTCGCGGAATGGCGGGCCCGTTAGACCGCGTGGACAAATTCGAATTTGACGTCCGCTTTCAGGCTACGCACTTTGGTGCGCTGAATGGCTAAAATGTTGGGGGGAGCGGACGGACAAATAACGGACAATTAGGAGACTTAAGCTAGACGCTGTGCGGTGCAATGGCGGAGCCTCCAAATGAAATCGTGTCGTGTAACTTTAGTTGCGATACTCGTTTGCCTACACGGATGCGCACCTAGTCTGTATAGCGAAGCAGGTCGTCAGAAGTTGGCGGCAGTTTCGACTCGGATCGATACTATCGAGTTTGAAATTTGGTTTCGAAACGAGTTGATCTGGCAGGGCTCCGCCCAGGTCAACAGGTTCACACCGGCGAACCAAAGCCTGAAGATTACTGAAGCCGATTTGCCGACATGTCAGCCTTTCGGTGGCTCGAGAGAGCGGCAAGCCGACATTCGGTTCTACAAGTACGGCGGTAACTATCGCGATCCCGACACCTATAAGTTTGAGGTGTCACTCACTCGCAGCAAGACTTCCCGGGATTGCGGTGGCGAGCCATCGAGAAGCAGTCGAGCTGAACGAACCGCCAAGTTAGGACGAGGACAAGATTTGGAAGTGAATGGTGAGGACGGATTGCGAATGATTGTTCGAAGGCCATAACTTCGCGGTGGCATCATGTCCGCAATGTCGGCGTGTCCGGAAAGTCCGCTTTCGGCGGAAAACAGCGGTTAGCTGTCAATGGCGAGCCCGACGCAAATTGTCCACGTGGCCTGGGCGGGCGTTCACCGGGGCGGCCAGCGGCGCAAGTGCATTTCCCCCACGACGCGGCGGCGCAGCTCGCGCTCGCGCATCGGCGGGGTCCTCCTCTTCCTATCCGGCGGCGATTCGCGCCGCGGTTTTCTGGATCAACGCGATCATGTTGGGAATGCCTTGTGTCCGGTTGGAACTCAACTGGGCCTTGAGCTGGAACGGTTCCAGCGCGGCAGTCACGTCCAGCGCGGCGACTTCGCTTGCCGGGCGGTCCTGCACGGCCGAAAGCACCAGCGCGACGATCCCCTTGGTGATCGCGGCATTCGAATCGGCCAGGAAATGGAGGCGGTCCCCGTCCTCTTGCGTGGGATAGATCCACACTTTCGCCGAACAGCCGCGCACCAGGGTGGCGTCGGTTTTCAGCGCGTCGGGCATGGGGTCCAGTTCGCGGCCGAGTTCGATGAGCAGGCGATAGCGTTCGTCGCCTTCGAGAAATTCGTACTCTTCGCGGATGTCGTCGAGGCTGCGCATGGGACGGGCCTTAGCGTCAAACGCCGGGAGGTGGAAGCACCGCAGGAAGCGTCCGGTGCGCCGGACTTTACCCAATTTTCAGGCCGCTTGCGTAACGTGCCTGCAAGCGCTTCGGGGGGCGGGAAGAGTGAAGTTCGTCAAGTTCGCATTGCTGGTACTGGCCGGGCTGTGGCTGGTGACAGTCGCGCTGGTGGGCTTCGGCGGGGCGTGGCTGACCGGCAATGTCGATACGGTCGCCGATGCCGCGCTGCGATCGTCCGGGATACAGCAGCGGATCGACGCCGCGCGGCAGGTCCATTGCGAGGACGCGCGCGCCGCTTATCAGGCGATGTGGGACGCGGCGGTCGAATCCGGCACGATCGAGCAGCGCCAGTTGATGCTCGATCGCGCGGAACGGAAAGCCGAGGCGCTCTGCAGCGCGAATTAGGCTTGCCAAAAGGGCTGTTTGCGCCTATTTGCGCGCCATCCCGACATTGTCGTGACAAGGTTTGGACGCTGGCCCCGCCGGGGCCGGGCGCGAAACCGCGTTGTCATGGCGGTGCGGCATGATTTGGAGCACAGATGGCGGATATCGCGCGCATTACCGAAGTGGTCGAGCCGGAGGCGAAAGCCCTGGGCTTCGAACTCGTGCGCGTGAAGATGCTCGGCTCCGAAGCGGGCGACGAACCGGCGCTGCAGATCATGGCGGAAGACCCGGCGACAGGGCAGCTGCTGATCGAACAGTGCGCCGAACTGTCGCGCCGCGTTTCCGATGCGATCGATGCGCTGGAAGAACAGGGCGAAGTGCTGATCGAAGGTGCCTATCGCCTCGAAGTCAGCTCGCCCGGTATCGACCGTCCGCTGACCCGGCCGAAGGACTATGCCGACTGGGCGGGCCACGAAGCGAAAGTCAGCCTGGCCGAAAAGCTCGACGGGCGGCGCGATTTCCGCGGCGATCTCGTCGGGATCGAAGACGGTGTGGTGACTATCGACGACCGCAAGCTGGGGCCGGTGTCCTTTCCGCTTGCCAATATCCATTCGGCGAAGCTGGTCCTGACCGACCGGCTGATTGCCGCGACAATGCCGCTCGATACCGGCGGCGCCGACGAAATTCTCGAAGAAGAGGAAGGCTGAAGACCAATGGCCAGTGCGATTTCCGCCAACAAGGCTGAGCTGCTCGCGATCGCGAACTCGGTCGCCAGCGAGAAGATGATCGACAAGGCGATCGTCATCGAGGCGATGGAAGAGGCGATCCAGAAGTCGGCCCGCAACCGCTACGGTGCGGAAAACGACATCCGCGCCAAGCTCGACCCGCAGACCGGCGACTTGCGCCTGTGGCGCGTGGTCGAAGTGGTCGAGGAAGTGGAAGACTACTTCAAGCAGGTCGATCTCAAGCAGGCCGAAAAGATCCAGCCGGACGCCAAGATCGGCGACTTCATCGTCGACCCGCTGCCGCCGGTCGATCTTGGCCGTATCGACGCGCAGAGCGCCAAGCAGGTGATCTTCCAGAAGGTCCGCGATGCCGAGCGTGAGCGCCAGTACGAAGAATTCAAGGATCGTTCGGGCGAAGTCGTCACCGGCGTCATCAAGTCGGTCGAATTCGGTCACGTGATCGTCAATCTCGGCCGCGCCGAAGGCGTGATCCGCCGCGACCAGCAGATCCCCCGCGAAGCCGCCCGCGTGGGCGAGCGCGTGCGGGCGCTGATCCTGAAAGTGGAACGCAACAACCGCGGCCCGCAGATCTTCCTGTCGCGCGCGCATCCCGAATTCATGAAGAAGCTGTTCGCGCAGGAAGTGCCCGAAATCTACGACGGCATCATCGAGATCAAGGCCGCCGCCCGCGATCCGGGCAGCCGCGCCAAGATCGGCGTGATCAGCCACGACGGTTCGATCGACCCGGTCGGCGCCTGCGTCGGCATGAAGGGCAGCCGCGTGCAGGCGGTGGTGCAGGAACTGCAGGGTGAAAAGATCGACATCATCCCGTGGAGCGAGGACACCGCGACTTTCGTCGTCAACGCGCTCCAGCCCGCCACGGTCAGCCGCGTCGTGATCGACGAAGAGGAAGGCCGCATCGAAGTCGTGGTGCCGGACGACCAGCTTTCGCTGGCCATCGGCCGCCGCGGCCAGAACGTGCGCCTGGCCTCGTCGCTCACCAATGCCGCGATCGACATCATGACCGAGGCGGAAGCGAGCGAGAAGCGGCAGAAGGAATTCGCCGAACGTTCGAAGATGTTCGAGGAAGAACTCGACGTCGACGAAACGCTCTCGCAGCTGCTGGTGGCCGAAGGCTTCGCCGAGCTGGAAGAAGTCGCCTACGTGGGGATGGATGAACTGGCCGGCATCGAAGGTTTCGACGAGGAACTGGCCGAAGAATTGCAAAGCCGCGCGATCGAGGCGCTGGAACGGCGCGAGGAAGCCGCCCGGCAGGAACGCCGCGAGCTGGGCGTCGAGGATGCCCTGGCCGAAATGCCGCACCTGACTGAAGCCATGCTGGTCACGCTGGGCAAGGCCGGGATCAGGACGCTGGACGATCTCGCCGATCTCGCGACCGACGAACTGATCGCCAAGAAGCGCGAAGCCCCGCGCCGTCGCGACAGCGCGGGCGGTCCGCCCCGGCGCCAGCGTTCGGAAGACAAGGGCGGCGTGCTCGGTGTCTACGGCCTGAGCGAAGAGCAGGGCAACGAAATCATCATGGCGGCCCGCGCCCACTGGTTCGAAGACGAAGAACCTGCTGGCGAGGGTCCGGCCGACAACGGGGAGGCCGCCAATGCGGAAACTTCCCAATGAGACGCTAGGCCGCGAGACTGCCGAGGCGCGGAAGGCTCGCGAAAGCGGGCCTGAACGCCGCTGCATCCTGACGGGGGACAATGCCCCGCGCGATGCGCTCGTCCGGCTGGCGATTTCGCCCGATGGCGATGTGCTGCCCGATGCCCTGGCGCGTGCGCCGGGGCGGGGGGCCTGGATCGGGGTGACTCGCGCGGAGCTGGAAGAGGCGCTGGCCAAGGGCAAGCTCAAGGGCGCTCTGGCGCGCGCATTCAAGGGCGCGCGCCTGTCCATCCCGGAGAACCTGCCGGAAATGGTCGAGCAGGCGCTCATCCGTGCATTTCTCGACCGGCTGGGACTCGAAATGCGCGCCGGAAAGCTTATTTTGGGGACAGACCGCATAGCCGAACAGGCGCGGATGGGCGGCGTCGCATGGCTCGGCCATGCCGCGGATGCCGCCGAAGACGGTTCGCGCAAGCTCGATCAGGCCTTTCGCGTCGGCATGGAGGCGGAAGGCTCGGACTTGCGCGGGGTGCGCTTGCCACTGGACCGGGCGGCTCTGTCTGTGGCATTGGGCCGCGACAATGTCGTCCACCTGGCGCTGGCCGAGCATGGTGCAGCCGAAAGGGTCGCCTTGCCGCTACGGCGCCTGGCTCATTTCACCGGGGTCGCCGAGGCGGCCGCAGACGATATCGGCGAACGGACGGATGCCACCGCGTGAGCGTGGTGGTCTTACTTGGGAATACGAAGGGTTAGACGAGCTTTATGAGCGATACCGACAACAAACCGACGCTGGGCCGCAAGCCGCTTGGGCTGAAGCGCTCGGTCGAAGCGGGAGAGGTCAAGCAGACCTTCAGCCACGGCCGCACCAACAAGGTGGTCGTGGAAGTGAAGCGTCGCAAGATCGTCAAACCCGGCGCCGCCCCCGCGCCCGAAGCGAGGGAAGCGGCCCCGCCGGCTCCGGCCGCGCCTGCCGCCAAGCCTGCGGCGCCCGCGCCTGCGGCGAAGCAGCCGGCTGCCCCGGCTCCGGCCAAGACGCGTGAAAGCCGCCAGGAAATGCAGGCGCGCCTGCTGCGCGAGGCCGAGGAAGCCCGCCTCGCCGCCCTGGAAGAAGCCAACCGCCGCGAAGAGCAGGAGCGGTTGAAGGCGATCGAGGACGAGAAGCGCCGCGCCGAAGAAAACCGCAAGGCGGAAGAAGCCGCCGCGCGCGGGGCGGAAGAAGAGACCACTGCCCAGCCGCAGCCGGAAGCCCAGCCGGAAACCGCAGCCGCAGCCGAAGCCGAAACGCAGCCCGCCGCGCAGGCCGAGCCTGCCGCCGGGGAAGAGGCTGGCAAGGACTCCGCCACGCCGGCCCCCGCGCCGCGCAAGTTCACGCCCGTCGCCCGCCCCGAAGCGAAGCGGCCCGAGAAGGTCGAGCGCAAGAAGGACGACCGCAAGGGCAACCGCGAGAAGACCGACGACCGCCGCCGCGGCGGCAAGCTGACCGTCAACCGTGCGCTCAACGAGGACGAGGGCGCCCGCGCCCGTTCGCTCGCCGCGCTCAAGCGTGCGCGCGAGAAGGAACGCCGCGCACACTTCGCCGGGCAGCGCCACGAGCGCGAGAAGCAGGTCCGCGACGTGGTCGTGCCCGAGGCGATCACGGTGCAGGAACTCGCCAACCGCATGGCCGAAAAAGGCGCCGACCTGGTCAAGGCGCTGTTCAACATGGGCATGATGGTCACTGTCAACCAGACGATCGACCAGGATACCGCCGAACTGCTGGTCGAGGAATTCGGCCACCGCATCGAGCGCGTGAGCGAGAGCGACGTCGATATCGATACCTCGGCCGACGTCGATGCCGCGGAAACGCTGAAGACGCGCCCGCCGGTCGTGACGATCATGGGCCACGTCGACCACGGCAAGACCAGCCTGCTCGACGCGCTGCGCGGTACCGACGTGGTGCGCGGCGAAGCCGGCGGCATCACGCAGCATATCGGCGCCTACCAGATCAAGACCAAGGGCGGCGACCTGATTACCTTCCTCGACACGCCGGGCCACGAGGCCTTCACCGAAATGCGCGCGCGCGGTGCCAATGTCACCGATATCGTCGTGCTGGTGGTGGCGGCCGACGACGGGATCATGCCGCAGACGATCGAGGCGATCAATCACACCAAGGCCGCCGGCGTGCCGATGATCGTGGCGATCAACAAGTGCGACAAGCCGGAAGCCAACCCGAAGAAGATCCGCGAACGCCTGCTCGAACACGAAGTCGTCGTGGAAGAGATGTCGGGCGACGTGCAGGACGTCGAAGTCTCCGCCAAGACGGGCAAGGGGCTCGACGACCTGATCGAGAAGATCCTGCTCCAGTCCGAACTGCTCGAACTCAAGGCCAACCCCGACCGCGACGCGGAAGCGACCGTGATCGAGGCCAAGCTGGACAAGGGCAAGGGCCCGCTGGCGACCGTGCTGGTCACGCGCGGCACGCTCAAGCGCGGCGACGTCTTCGTCGTCGGCACCGAAAGCGGCCGCGTGCGCGCGATGATCGACGACAAGGGCCGCCAGGTGAAGGAAGCCGGGCCGTCGACGCCGGTCGAAGTGCTGGGCCTGGGCGGCGTGCCCATGGCCGGCGACCTGCTGACCGTGGTCGAGAACGAACAGCGCGCCCGCGAAGTCGCGGCCTACCGCCAGGAAAAGGCGACCGAAAAGCGCACCGCGATGGCTCCGGCCAGCCTCGACACGATGTTCTCGGCCCTGGCCGACAAGCAGAACGTCATCGAGTTCCCGCTGGTCATCAAGGCGGACGTGCAGGGTTCGGTGGAAGCGATCAACACCGCGCTCCACAACCTTTCGAACGACGAGATCAAGGTCCGCATCCTCCATTCGGGCGTGGGCGCGATCACCGAAAGCGACGTGACGCTGGCTTCGGCCTCGGGCGCGCCGATCATCGGCTTCAATGTCCGTCCGAACGCCAAGGCGCGCGAACTGATCGAACGCAACAAGACGCGGATGATGTACTACGATGTCATCTATCACCTGACCGAGGAAATCGCGAAGGAGATGGCGGGCGAACTGGGGCCGCTGCGGGTCGAACACGTTGTCGGCCGCGCCGAGGTCAAGCAGGTCTTCCCCGCGGGCAAGAAGGACAAGGCCGCCGGCCTGCTGGTGCTGGAAGGCACTATCCGCAAGGGGCTCCATGCCCGTCTTACGCGCGCCGACGTCATCGTGTCCGCCACCACCATCGCTTCGCTGCGGCGCTTCAAGGACGACGTGGACGAAGTCCGCGCGGGCCTCGAATGCGGTGTCGTGCTGGCCGATACGAACGACATCAAGCCGGGCGACAACCTCGAAGTCTTCGAGGTTGAGGAACAAGAACGGACCCTGTGATCGATCTCACGGCTCCGCGCGGTGCCCATGCCCGGATGATGGGCGTGGAGTTCGTTTCGTTCGATAAGGCGAGCGAGACGGTGACCATGCGTTTCCGCGCGCCCGACGATTTCATCACCCCGCGCGGCAGCGTGCAGGGCGGGCTTGTCGCCGGTTTCCTCGACGAGGTCATGGGCTATGCCCATGTCCTCGCGACCGGCGGGCAGGAAGCGCCGTTGAATCTCGAGATCAGCCTGAGCCTGCTCAATCCCGTTCCGCCCGGGCCGCTGGTCGGCAAGGGCCGGATCCTGCGCCGCGGACGCCGGGTGATCTTCCTCGAAGGGGAACTGTTCGACGACCAGGGCACGGTGCTGGCCCGCTCGACCTCGACAGCGATTCCATCGCCGGTGCCGGGGCTTTCCTCCTGATGGCGCGCCAGCATTCCACGCCCGAAACCCGTTCCGTCCGCCTGCTGAAGGTGGGCGAACAGGTGCGCCACGTGATTTCGGACCTGCTCACCCGCCAGCAGGTTCATGACGAGATCCTGTCGGCCCACGCGGTCTCCGTTACCGAAGTGCGCATGTCGCCGGACCTGCGGCAGGCCAAGGTCTATGTGAAGCCGCTGCTCGGCGCGGACGAGGCCGAAGTGCTCAAGGCGCTGAGGACCAACACCGCCTTCTTCCAGCGCGAAGTCGCCCAGCGGCTGAAGCTCAAATATGCGGCCAAGATCCAGTTCTGGCCCGACGAGAGCTTCGACGAGGCCGGCCGGATCGACCGCCTGCTGTCCGATCCGCGCGTCGCGCGCGACCTCGGCGGGCATGGGGACGGCGGCGAAGAGGATTGATCGGGCTGGTCTTTCCGGCTTTCGTCCCTATCTTCCCTCTCGATGAACGACACGCTCCTTACCGCGCTGGCGCTGATTCCGGCGCTGGTTTTCGCTATCGTGTTCCACGAAGTTTCGCACGGTTTCGTCGCCAAGCTGCTGGGCGACCCCACGGCGAGCGAGCAGCGCCGCCTTTCGCTCAATCCCCTGCGTCATGTCGATCCGATCGGGACGGTGATCCTTCCCGGCATCCTGGCGCTGACCGGCGCGCCGGTCTTCGGCTGGGCCAAGCCGGTGCCGGTCAACAAGTGGCTGCTGCGCAATCCGCGCTACGGCATGATGGCGGTGGCGGCGGCCGGGCCGGGCAGCAACCTGGTCTTGGCGGCCGTGGGGGCCGTATTGCTGGGCCTTCTGGCGCGTTACGTTATTGACCCGCCCACGGGCATGGTCGCGCTGCTGGCGGCCAGCCTGCATTTCTTTATCCTGATCAACATCTTCCTCGCCTTCTTCAATCTCCTGCCGATCCCGCCGTTCGATGGATCGCACATTGTCGAGGGCGTGCTGCCGCGCGAGGCCGCGCGCCAGTACAACAAGCTGCGGCCTTTCGGCTTCCCGTTGCTGTTCCTGATCCTGCTGGTGCTGCCTGCGCTGATCCCCGGTTTCAACGTGGTCGAACGGTTCGTGATCCCTCCGGTCGAATGGATGACCGGCCATTACATGGATCTGGCCAGCAGGGTGGCGGGCCTGTGAGGGGCGGAACTTTGTATCTTTTTGTCGCAGGCGATTGATCGGAACGCCTGCAACGCCCAGAAATCCTCTCGATGTAATCCGCCTGTAGGATAACCGTGGGATCGTAGCCCGCTTGTCCCGATGGCGGGGCCGAAGGAAAAAGGGCGCGCTTCGGATGACGAGCACGAGTCCAAGGCCGAACGAACCGGGGCCGATCGTCCATATCGGCTATCACAAGACCGCGACGACGTGGCTGCAGAAGGCGGTCCTGCCGAGTTCGTCCACGCACACGTTCATACCGAGAAAGACCGTCCAGCAGGCATTGCTGGTCCCGCCGGGCCTGCATTTCGATCCCGGCAAGGCGCGCGAAATCCTGGCGGCCGGGCAATGCGGGCGCCCTGTCGTGTTCAGCGAGGAAAACCTTTCCGGCTATCTCCACAACGGCGGATTGCACGGGCTGATCGGGCCGGAGATGGCGCGCCGGATCAAGGGGACGTTGCCCGACGCGCGGATCGTCATTTTCATCCGCAACCAGCTGGACATCCTGCGCGCGTCCTATGCGCAATACGTTTCGGGCGGCGGCACGTTCGGCCAGACGCGCTATTTCGGCGGCCTGAGGCACCTGCACGGCGCCCTGACCCGGCCATGGAAAGCCCCGGCCTTCGAAATGGAGCATTTCGAATTCGACCGGCTGATCGCCTATTACGATTCGCTGTTCGGGAAAGACCGCGTCTTCGTCTACCCGTTCGAATGGCTGCGCGACACCGGGGCGCTGCTGGAACGGATGGAACGGGATCTCGGCATCCGCTTTGCCGAAGACGTGGCCGGCATGAAGGAGGCCAACGTTTCGCTGGGCGGGGGCGGGCTGCTGCTCTTGCGGTTCGTCAATCTCTTCACCCGCCAGTCCGTCGCCAACAAGAGCTGGCTGATCGACTTGCCCGGCGGGCAAGGTGTCCGGCACGCGGGCAAATGGCTGATCGGCAGGCTGCCCGGCGTCAACCGGCGCAAGCACAGGTTGCCGGACAAGGTCAGGGCGCGCGCGCTGGAACACTACGCGATGAGCAACCGGCGCCTGCTCGAATTGCGGGACTTGCCGCTGGCGGAACTGGGCTATCCGCTTGGCCAGTAAGGGGGCGATTTGTATCCTTTTGCCGCCGCCGGTTGATTGTTGCCGGGCCAATCTCCAGATAACTCGCGGGAAGGGCTTCATGTGGAAAGGATTCCAGCGATGAAGTACACGACGTTCATGCTCCCCTGCGCGGCTCTCGCCATGGTGGCCGCCCCCCTTGCGGCCGTGGCGCAGGACCAGCCCTCGGCCACTGCATCCACGGCCGGACAGGCGGCGCCGGAAGAGGCGTCCATCCCCTTCGCCAACCATGGCGGGGTGTGGGACTGGCGGGCCAAGGGAACCCGGGAAGTCTATTTCCAGGACAATCACAAGCAGTGGTATCTGGCGACGCTGTTCACGCCGTCTTTCGATCTGCCCTATGTCGAGTTCATCGGCCTCGATACCGGCCCCGGCGGCAGCCTCGACAAGTGGAGCGCGATCTACGTCAAGGGTCAGCGCTATACGTTCGAGAGCTTCGTGAAAGTCGACGGTCCGCCGTCGAAGAAGGCCAAGGACACGGCCGAAACCAAAGCGGCGGAGTAGTCCGCCCCTGACAGCGGATGAAAGGGGGGCTATGGGGGCGCGATGACGCCCCAGGCCCCCCATCCGCTCACCCCTCCGCACGGCTGGATCATTCTCGACAAACCCGTCGGCCTCGGCTCGACCCAGGCGGTCGCGGCGGTGAAGCGCAACTTGCGCGAGGCCGGATACGGCAAGAAGGTCAAGGTCGGCCACGGCGGCACGCTCGATCCGCTGGCCGAAGGCGTGCTGCCGATCGCCGTGGGCGAGGCGACCAAGCTGTGCGGGCGGATGCTCGATGCATCCAAGATCTACGAGTTCACGATCCGCTTCGGCGAGGAGACCGACACGCTCGATGCCGAAGGGCAGGTCGTGGCGAGGAGCGACCATTTCCCGCCCTTCGCCGCCATCGCCGCCGTGCTGGGGCATTTCACCG
>JAQVEQ010000267.1 GCA_028697875.1 Novosphingobium sp.
CGCCGTGCGGGGCGCGCCGATCCAGGCATAGTTGCCCGAAATGCCGCCCAGGTAATCCTCGTCGGTGAGGTTGTTGACCGTCAGCGAGAAATCGACCCCCTTCAAGGTGTCGCTCAGCGCATCGCCGCGGATGCCCAGGTTGAGGTCGGTGAGGAAATAGCTGTCCGCCACCCAGGAATTGGCCGAGTTGACGAAGCGGTCGCCGGTGAACTTGCCGGAGATGCCGATCCGGAACGGGCCGGTTTCGTAATTGGCGGAAAGCACCCACATGTGCTTGGCGATGCCAGCCACGGTGTTGCCCGGCGTGATGCCCTGTTCTTCGTCGAGCGTGGGGTTGCCGGTGCCGCGGTAGGTCGGGTCGATGTAGGTATAGGACCCGTAGAGGTTCAGGCCCCGCATCGGCCGGACGTTGGCGAGCAGTTCGAAGCCCTCGGATTCGATGCCGCCGGCGTTGAAGAACTTGCCGTCACCTTCGCCGAGGTAGTCGTTGCCCGCTTCCGTGCTGTTCGACACGAAAATCACCTTGTTCGAGAACTTGGCCTTGAACCAGGTTGCCGAAGCGCCGAACCAGCGGTTCGAATAGCGCACGCCTGCTTCCCAGTTTTCGGACGTTTCGGGCTTGAGATTGGACAGGTCGGCATTGTTGAACTCGAGCACCGCGTCCGTCAGCGCCTTGAAGTTCTCGGCATAGCCGGCGAACAGGTTGAGGCCCTTCGTCGGCTCGATCTGGATACCGCCCGAAAGCAGCACATCCGACGTCGACTTGAAGCTCGTGTCGGGCGTGTCGCCGAACTGGTCGAGACGCTTGATATGATGGATGAACTGCTTGGCGCCGATGTTGGCGGTAACCGGGCCGAACTTCACTTCTTCCTGCATGTACCACTTGAACGTGTCCTGGGGGTACTTGCGGTTGTACTGGGTCCAGTACGGCGTGGAGTCGTAGGCCGAACCGGTCGTCGTATCGATCACGTTGTGCCAGTCGCGCCATTCCTGGCGGTGCGTGTTCTCGTACCAGATGCCCCCGCGCAAGGTGTTGTCGAGCGAGCCGAAGCTGGCCCGCCAGGTTGCGTCGGCTGTGAAGCCGGTGCGGTCCTTGCGGTAGTGGGTGTGGCGATAGGACTGTGCGCCGATCGCACCCGCTTCGTAGCAGGCGGGATCGTAGTTTGCGTCGGTAGTGCCGCCATACGGGTAGGTCAGCGAGCCGACGCAGCCGTCGGCCGGGGTCAGCGCTACGCCGCTGGCGTCGACGAAATAGATCTTGCCCAGCGGCGAACCGCCCGAAACCGTGCCGAGGCCCGACAGTTCGCTTTCCGGATTGCCGGCGCCGTCGTCGGTCACGTCGACGACATACTGCGGCACCCAGTCGCCGCGGCCGGCCATGTCGTGGTAATAGACCGCGGCATTCAGGTCGAGCGCGTCGCCGATCGTGGTATCGGCCTTGAGGTAGGCGAAGAAGTTCTTGCGCAGGGTCGACCAGGCGCGGCGATAGGCCTGATCCTGATAGGGAACGCCCGTCCAGTCCGTCGTCAGGCCGTCGGTATGCGGGTAATATTCGTATTGCAGCGCCGAATAGACCTGGTCGTAGTTGTCTTCGTGCGCATCGTCGTAGCTGACGTAGCCGGTCAGCTTGACCGGGGTGTCGACAATGAACTTGCTCGCGAAGTTGTCGCGGTGGTTCTGCGCCGAGCCGCCGACCCAGTCGCTCGCTTCCTGGTGCGCATAGGAAATCCAGGCGCGGGCCTTGCCGTCCATGAAAGTGCCGGTGTCGAAGCGGCCGTAATAGCGCAGGGCGTCGAAATCGCCGATCGAGCCCGAAACGCGCAGGCGCATTTCGTTGAGCGGATCGGACGTGACGAAGTTGAGCGTGCCGCCCAGCGCTTCGTTGGAGCGCGAGCCGATGTCGGCCGTGCCTTGCGACACTTCGACCGTGGCGAGGTTCATCGTGTCGATGTAGCGGTTGGCCTTGGACCCGCCGCCATAGTTGGAATCGCCGTTGGGCAGGCCGTCGATCGTGATGCCGATCTGCTGCGTGTCGAGGCTGGTCTGGAAGCCGCGCAGGGAAACGGCGGTCGACCAGTCGTCGAAGCCGAAGGCGTCGCCTTCCTGCACCTGCACGCCGGGCAGTTCGTCGATCACGTCGAGCGCCGAGGAAAGCGGCGGCTGCTGCGCGATCATCGTCTCGGTCACTTCGGCATTGGTGTAGGTCGTGGCCACGCCGGTGACAACGATCTCGCGGGCGTCGATAACTTCGGCGTCCGCGTCCGCGTCCTCGGCATGGGCCGGAACGGCAATGGCCAGGGCGAGCAGGCTCGTCCCCAGCATAAAGGTCGGTGTGTGGATTGTTCGTTTCATGTGCTGCGCCCCTTGTTGAATCGATGGTGCGGCGCAGCAATTCGCGGAATTGTGTGAAGCTGTGATGGCGGTTCGAAGACAGTCAGGTTTCAGTTTCCTGACCGATATGAGGCAGCTGCGATTCCGGCCCGTAGATTGTTCTTGTCCGTCCGGTTCGTCCGGCAGTAGATTTTTTCCAGTCGGACCGGCATCCTCCTCGGACAGGCCGGTGGGGGCGGAGCAAGACGATATGAAGCCTTTGCCACAGCAACATGCAGCGGCGCGGTCGTCGTCCTTCGGGTATGCCTGTCATGCCTGTTCCCGTTGCTGTCACGACAAGCATATCCAGACAAACCCGTATGAAGTCGCCAGGATGGCGGCTCATCTCGGGATGAGCACCGGCGCGTTTCGTGCGCGCTGGACGCAGGATGGGGAGGGCACGGCCTTGTCCCGGACCGTCGAAGGCGCATGTGTCTTTCTCGGCGAGAACGGCTGTACGATCCACCCGGCCCGTCCGCTGGTCTGCCGGCTCTACCCGCTGGGCCGGCACCGTGCGGGAGACGGTACCGAAAGCTGGAAGAAAGTCGTGCCGCATCCCCGGTCCCTGGGCGAATTCACGCAGGACGGGACGATTGCCGATTTCCTCGAGCAGCAGGGCGCACAGCCGTTCATCGATGCAGCCGACGCTTATGTCGATTGGGTCAATGCCGCTTACGGCTTCCTGTCCGGGGCGGTGGAAGCGGACGTTCCCGCCCCGGACGTGGGCGACTTGCTCGACATGGATAGCGCCCTTGCGCGATATTGCGACGGGCACGGCCTTGAGCCGCCCACCGATATCGATGCGCGAAAAGACTTGCACTTGCAGATTCTCTATGAAGAACTCGCATCCCTAGGAGGAACGATCGATGGCAAAGAGTGACCAGAACAGGAGTCTTGCCGGTCTGGAGAAAGGCAAGGCCGCGAAGATTATCTCCGCCGTCACCATGTTGAGCGCTTCGCTGGGAATGAACCCGGCGGCCGCTGCGGAGGCGCCGGAGCAGCCGA
>JAQVEQ010000268.1 GCA_028697875.1 Novosphingobium sp.
GGCGGGGAGCTGGGCAAGACGAAGCAGGCAGGCAAGCGTGCGGGCGGCGCGCGGGAAAGTTGTCATCAAGAAAGCTATAAGCCGCGTCACCCTTAAGGGCCAGTGAATAGCGCGGAGACTTGACCCCTCGCCCACTTCACCTAAATCGCCATTGTCATGTACATCGAAACCGAAACCACGCCGAATCCCGCCACGCTCAAGTTCCTGCCCGGCAGGGAGGTAATGCCTGCGGGCACGCGCGAATTCACCTCGCACGAGGATGCCGCGGTTTCGCCGCTGGCCGAGGCCCTGTTCGACCTGGGGGACGTAACCGGCGTATTCTTCGGGCAGAGCTTCATTTCGGTTACTGCGGCACCAGGCGTCGAATGGCCCGGACTGAAGCCGCAGGTAGTGTCGATCCTGCTCGATCATTTCGTTTCCGAAGCCCCGCTCTTTGCCGGCGGCGACGCCAGCGGCATCGCCGTGCCGGCAGACGCCGACGAGGGCTTTGGCGATGATCCCGCCGATGCCGACATCGTCGCCCAGATCCGCGACCTCATCGATACGCGCGTGCGCCCGGCCGTGGCCAACGACGGCGGCGACATCGTCTATCGCGGCTTTCGCGAAGGCGTGGTCTACCTCACGATGCAAGGTGCCTGCTCGGGCTGCCCCTCCTCGACCGCCACACTCAAGCACGGGATCGAGAGCCTGCTGAAGCACTACGTGCCCGAAGTCACCGAAGTCCGGGCCGCCTGACGCCCGGGCGGACAGGAAGGTGGACACCCAGAAACGCACGCTGGTGATCGACTCGGCGACCGACGCCTGTTCGGTCGCTCTGTTCGACGGAGACAAACTGATCGCCGGCGAATTTCGCATGCTCGGGCGCGGCCATGCCGAAGCGCTCGTGCCGATGATAGCCGACTTGCCCCTGCGCGGACGCGCCGGGCGTATCGCCGTCTCGATCGGCCCCGGCAGCTTCACCGGCGTCAGGGTAGGCCTTGCCGCCGCGCGCGCCCTTGCGCTTGCATGGGGCGCGGAACTGGTCGGCTATTCCAGCCACGCCCTGGTCGCAGCGATCGCGCGCGAGACGCACGGCCCCGTCCCGATTGGCGTTGCGATGACCGGCGGACACGGCGAATGGTTCGTTCAGGGCTTCGACGCCAATGGCAATCCATCGCGCCCGCTGGCCTCGTTACCTCCGGAAGCAGCCGCCGAACAATGCCGCGAAGACATCGTCGCGGGAAATCAGGCCGAAGCGCTGACAGTGGCGCGCGGATCCGGCCATGCCATGGCCGTCTGGCCGGATGCCCGCGCCTTCGCCAAACTGACGGCCGCGAACCTGACCGACGAAGTTCGCCCGCTTTACGGCCGCGCCCCGGACGCGCGACTTCCGGCAAGCGCTCCGTCCCCCCTCGCCCCATGATCGACGACCTCGACAGAATCATGGCGGTCATGGAAACCGCCTTCGACCCGGCTTACGGCGAAGCTTGGAACAGACGCCAAGTTGAAGATGCTCTCAAGTTCGGGAATTGCCACTATTGCCTTGTCGGAGAGCAAGGCCAGTGGCCCGAGGAACAGGAGCCCACGGCGGGATTTTGGCTGTCCCGCACCGGGTTTGGGGAAGAAGAACTTCTCCTTCTTGGCGTTTCACCTGAATTCCGCAGACGAGGTCTTGGACGTATACTATTGAATGAACTTCGAAACGGCGCCTCAAAACGAGGCGTCGAACGCCTCTTGCTGGAAATGAGAAAAGGTAATCCCGCTGAAGCGCTGTACCGAAGCTCTGGCTTTTATTCTATTGGCGAGAGAAGAGACTACTACCTTACTCCGGGCGGCCAACGAATCGATGCTATAACGTTTGCATGCGACATTGCGTAATCCCCGACCCTTCAAATAATTAAAATTCTCCATATATATCGAGCAGTTGCCTTAAACTTCCAATTGAACTTGCACTCCATACAGAAATCGTCCAATGGACGCGGTCACAGGCGTAAACAAACCTGCAAATTCCCCTCTTGGTCGCACAAAAGGATAATATAGTGGAAGATATTCAAACCGACACCAAGGAAACGCTGATCACGCTGACGTCGGACATCGTCGCAGCGCACGTCAGCAACAACAGCGTCACCGTAGATGACCTGCCCTCGCTGATCTCCAACGTCTACGGCGCTCTTGCCGGACTTGGCGGCCCTGCAATTGTCGAGGAAGAAAAGCCCGAACCGGCAGTTTCGGTTCGCGCATCGGTTAAGCCCGATTACATCGTGTGTCTTGAAGACGGCAAGAAGCTCAAGATGCTCAAGCGTCACCTCATGACTCACTACAACATGACGCCGGAAGAATACCGCGCGCGCTGGAACCTGCCGGCCGACTACCCGATGGTCGCGCCCAACTATGCAGAGAAGCGCCGCGAACTGGCCAAGAAGATCGGCCTGGGCCGCAAGCCCAACGCCCGCCGCGGTCGCAAGCCCAAGGCAGTGGCAGCCTGATCGGCTGACAACAGGGAAAAATCCGGGAAAGCCACGCTTTCGGCGGAAACTTCCCTGTGCAAACCTTTGCACCTCTTGGTTTCCAAAGGGTGCTTGATGGTTGAGATTGCAGGCGCACCGGCCTAACATATCCGGTGCGCCGCATTCATTTTACAGGTCAACACGTGCATCAACCCATCGACATCGAAGCGCTCTGTGCCGAACGCGGACTGCGGATCACCGAGCAACGCCGCGTGATCGCGAAAGTGCTCTCAGACAGCACCGACCACCCCGATGTCGAGAAGCTGCACGAACGCGCTTCCGCCATCGATCCGGGCATCTCGATCGCCACGGTCTACCGCACCGTGCGCCTGTTCGAGGAAGCCGGCATTCTCGACCGGCACGATTTCGGTGACGGCCGCGCCCGCTACGAAGCCGCGCCCGAAGCCCACCATGACCACATGATCGACGTGGAAACGGGCGCCGTGATCGAATTCGTCGACCCCGAACTCGAAGCACTGCAGCGCCAGATCGCCGAACGCCTCGGCTTCCGCCTCGTCGACCACCGCATGGAACTGTTCGGCGTCAAGATCGAGCGCGAGGACGGCGACAACAGGTGAGCGCGGCGGCGTCCCCCCCGGCAAGCGGCCGGGGCCGGACCGTCGCGCCGTGGGACTGGCCACTCGTGGCCTTGCGCCTTGTGCTCATGCTGGCAGCCCTGTTCATTTGCGTGCCGCTCTACTATCTGCTTGCCCCCTTCACCGCCCGCAATCCGATCCCGCGCTGGTTCCTGCGCGCGATTGCCGCGATTGCCGGGCTGCGCGTGCGGATTGTCGGAAGGCACGCGGCGAAGCGCACGTTCTTCCTGGCCAACCATATAAGCTGGCTGGACATTCCCGC
>JAQVEQ010000058.1:0-1825 GCA_028697875.1 Novosphingobium sp.
CGAAACACTCGTGGCGCTGGGCGCGGAGGTGCGCTGGGCGACCTGCAACATCTTCTCGACCCAGGATCATGCCGCTGCCGCTATCGCGGCGCAGGGCATTCCCGTGTTCGCCGTGAAGGGTGAAACGCTGGGCGAATACTGGGACTATGTCGGTCGCATCTTCGACTGGGGCGACGAACTGACCTGCAACATGATCCTCGACGATGGCGGCGATGCCACCATGTTCGCCCTGTGGGGCGCACGGGCCGAAGCGGGCGAGGACCTGCCGGAACCCGCCAATGCGGAGGAAATCGAATTCCAGCGCGCGCTGAAGGAATTCATCGCGAGGAAGCCGGGCTACCTCACTGCCGCGGTCAAGGCGATCCATGGCGTGTCGGAAGAAACCACCACCGGCGTCACCCGCCTCTACCAGCTGGCGAAGCAGGGCAAGCTGCCGTTCCCGGCGATCAACGTGAACGACAGCGTGACCAAGTCGAAGTTCGACAACCTCTATGGCTGCAAGGAATCGCTGGTCGACGCGATTCGCCGCGCAACCGACGTGATGCTGGCCGGCAAGGTCGCCTGCGTCGCGGGCTTCGGTGACGTCGGCAAGGGCTCGGCCGCTTCGCTGCGCCAGGGCGGCGCGCGCGTGCTGGTGACGGAGATCGACCCGATCTGCGCGCTCCAGGCCGCAATGGAAGGCTACGAAGTCGTGACTATGGAAGAAGCGGTGACACGTGCCGACATCTTCGTCACGGCGACCGGCAACGAGGACGTGATCACCGCCGACCACATGAAGGCGATGAAGAACATGGCCATCGTCTGCAACATCGGCCACTTCGACTCGGAGATCCAGATTTCCGCGCTCAGCAATTACGAGTGGAAGGAAGTGAAGCCGGGTACCGACCTCGTGACGTTCCCCGACGGCAGGCAGATCATCGTGCTGGCCAAGGGCCGCCTGGTGAACCTCGGCTGCGCCACCGGCCACCCGAGCTTCGTGATGAGCTCCAGCTTCACCAACCAGGTGCTGGCCCAGATCGAACTGTTCACCAAGGGCGACGAGTACGACGACAAGGTCTACGTCCTGCCCAAGCACCTGGACGAAAAGGTCGCCGCGCTCCACCTCGAGAAGCTGGGCGTGAAGTTGACCAGGCTGTCGCGGGAACAGGCGGACTACATCGGCGTGCCGGTCGAAGGGCCGTTCAAGCCGGACCACTACCGTTACTGACGCAAGGCGTGGGCAGCCCGGCATCTCCGGGCCGCTTCAACCCATTGTAAAATGTCCGGTCCGGGCATAGCGATGGCGTGATGACGCTTTCCGAAACCGCACTGGTTCTGACCGGCCTGCTACTGGCCGTCTGGACGTTGGGCGCGGGCTGGCTGATGCTGGCCGCGCGCGCGGCCGTGCGGCGGGCCGAGGCCGGGCGCAAGGCGGCCCGTCGCCTTGCGCGCATGATCGAAGAGGCTCCGGCCATTCCGATGCTGGTGCGCGCCGACGGGCGGATCGAAGCGCCGCAGCGGCTTGCCGCCTGGCTCGGGCTGGACGCCGTGCCCGGCTATCTCAGCGAACTCGACGGCGGCGACAGCGGGCTCGAATCGGCCCAGCTTGCCGAACTGACCGATGCGATCCGCCTGACGCAGAAGGCCGCCACCCCGTTCCGCATGGCGTTGACCCCGCGCGGTTCGCGCCGCAGCCTCGCGATGCGCGGGCACTTGGCGGACCCGCAAGTCTCACCGGGCGGGGCGGCGCTGGTCTGGGTGTTCGATTTCAGCGAAAGCGAATCGGAATTGAGTGAGTTGCGCTCCGAAGCGGCGCGGGCTCGGGATGATTTCGCCGCCTTGGTCG
>JAQVEQ010000058.1:1835-14519 GCA_028697875.1 Novosphingobium sp.
TTTCAGCGACAGCGAAAGCGAACTCGCGCGGCTGCGGGAAGAAGCCGCGCGGGCGCGTGGAGATTTCCATGCGCTCGTCTCGCTGATCGAGGCCGCGCCCATGCCGATGTGGTTCCGCGGGCCCGATACCAGGCTGCGGCTCGTCAATTCCGCCTATGTCGCTGCCGTCGGGGTGGAAAGCGCCGATGCGGTGATTGCCGGCCAGGTGGAGCTGATCGAGTCGATCGACGGGCTGACGGCGGCGCAAGTCGCAGGGCAGGCGCGGATGAAGGACTTGCCGATCGAACGCGACGTCAATGCCACGATAGCGGGACAGCGCCGTACCCTGCGGGTCAGCGACCTGCCCTTGGGCGAAGAGGGCGTCGCCGGCTACGCGATCGACATCGAAGAGCTGGAAGAGCAGGCCCGGGCCCTGCGCGCTTTCCGCGATGCGCAACGGTCCATGCTCGACCAGCTTTCGGTCGGTGTCGCCCAGTTCGATGGGGAACGGCGTCTTGCCTTCGCCAATGGGCCGTTCCAGCGCATCTTTGCCCTGAAACCCTCCGCGCTGATCGATCCGCCGGATTTCGAGCAATGGCTGGCCGCGACGCGCGACGAGGGGCGGCTTCCCGAAGTGCGCGATTTCCCCGAGTGGCGCCGCGAGCATGCCAAATGGTTCGCGGCAGGTGAAACGCGCGAGGAAGCGTGGCCTTTGCCCGACGGCACTCATTTGCGGATCGTTGCCCAGCCCATGCCCGATGGCGGGCTGGTGCTGGTGGCGGAAGACCGGACCGAGCAGCTTGCCCTGTCGGCTACCCGCGACACCTTGCTGCTCACGCGCACGGCGACGTTCGATTCGCTGTTCGAATCGCTGGCCGTGTTTGCACCGGACGGGCGAATGCAGATCTGGAACCGGCGCTTTGCGGCCGATTGGGGGCTGGAGGAGGAATTTCTCGACAAGCACCCGCGGATCGAAGCGCTGCTGGAAAAGATTGCCGCCAGGCTGGACCGCCCGGTCCAGCAGAAGGCGATTGGCGACGTCGTGCGCGCCGCCACGCTCGATCGCAAGCAGGTGGGCGGGCAGGCAACGCTTGCCGACGGGCGGATTCTCGAATTCGCGGGCGTGCCTTTGCCCGACGGCAACGGCTTGCTGACGGTTCTCGACGTGACGGCTTCGCGCAAGGCCGAGGACGCCTTGCGCGAACGCGCTACCGCACTGGAAGAAGCCGACGCGGTCAAGACGCGCTTCCTCGCCAACATGAGCTATGAATTCCGCACCCCGCTGACTTCGATCGGCGGCTTTGCCGAACTGCTGCAAAGCGGGCTCGCCGGCGATTTGACCCCGCAGGCCAAGGAATATGTCGAAGGCATCCTCTCCTCGGTCGCGCGTCTGGGCGAGCAGATCGAAACCGTGCTCGACCTGACGCAGAGCGAGGCCGGACTGCTGCCGCTTGCATTCGAGGAAGTCGAACTCATGCCTTTCCTCACCAAGCTCGCCCGCGAGCGCGAGGAGCGGATCGTGGAGGCCGGGGTCAATCTCAACCTGCGCGGCAACCAGGCCGCGGGCAAGATCCAGGCCGACCGGCGCAGGCTGGGCCGGGCGGTCGGCCACATCCTCGACAATGCGATCACCGCGACCGGCAAGGGCGGGCGGATCCTGGTTGAAGTGTCCCGCCGCAAGCAGGGGGCCAAGATTGTCGTTTCCGACAATGGCGAAGGGATGACGGCCAACCAGCTGGCTCACGCGCTCGACGGTTTTCGCATTGCTGCCGACGGCAAAGGCGTCGAACGGCGGCAGGGGCTGGGCTTGCCGCTTGCCCGGCAGCTGATCGAAGCGCACGGCGGGAAGCTGGAACTGCAATCGCAGAAGGGCGTCGGGACCACGGCGACCATTTACCTGCCGTGACGCGCGACCTGCCGGACCTTGCCGCGATGGAGCGTTTCGGCGCGGCAATCGCAGAACGGCTGCGTCCGGGCGACGTCGTCGCGCTTTCCGGCGGCCTCGGCGCGGGCAAGACTACGCTGGCGCGGGCGATCATCGCTGCGCTGGGGCACGAGGGCGAAGTGCCGTCGCCCAGCTTTGCCATTATCGAGTCATACGAATCGCCGATGCTGCGCCTGCCGCTGGTCCATGCGGATTTCTATCGCCTGGATCGCCCGGAAGAGGCCGAAGAGCTGGGGTTGGACGACTATCGGGAAGGTGCCGCGATGATTGCGGAATGGCCTGAAAATGCCGGCGGCTTCGCACATGAGCCGGGCTGCCTTTCGATCCGCCTCGAACATGGTGGAGAAGGGCGGATCGCCATTGTCGAACCCGGTGCCGATTGGCTAGATCGCTGCCCATGACGACGACCTTGCCCGATGGCATCAACACATTCCTTGCCGGGGCGGGGTGGGACGAGTGTATCGTCGAACCGCTGGTCGGCGATGCTTCGTTCCGCCGCTATTTCCGCATTCGCGACACGGCCCGCGGCCGGACCGCGATGCTGATGGACGCTCCGCCGCCGCAGGAGGATACCGGCCCGTTCCTCCACGTCGCCCGCTGGCTGAGCGGCCATGGAATGCGCGCGCCCGAAATCTATGCCGAGGACGGTTCGCGCGGGTTCGTGCTGATGGAAGACTTCGGCGATACGCGCATGCGCGATCGCCTGGATGTCGCGCCGCAGGAAGAGGAAGCGGCCTATCGCACCGCGATCGACGCACAGGTCGCACTGCATCGCCTGCCGCCCGGGCCGTTTGCTCCCTACGACATGGCCGTCTACCAGCGCGAAGCGGGGCTGCTGACCGAATGGTACTGCCCCGCCGCCGGGATCGCTGCCGATGCGCAAGGCTATGCGGCGGCGTGGGACGAGGCGCTGGCCCCGATGCTGGTGCGGCAGCAACCGGGCGTCACCGTGCTGCGCGACTATCATGCCGAAAATATCATGCTGCTGGCCGATGGCGTGCAGGGGCTGATCGATTTCCAGGACGCGCTGGTCGGCCATCCGGCCTACGATCTCGTCTCCTTGCTGCAGGACGCCCGGCGCGACGTGCCGCCGGATCTCGAACGTGCCATGCTCGACTACTACGCCGCGCAAATCGAAGTCGGGCCCGACTTCGAAGCGGACTATGCCCGGCTCGGCGCGCAGCGCAATGCCAAGATCGTCGGCATTTTCGCCCGCCTGTGGAAGCGCGACGGCAAGCCCCGTTACCTCTCGATGATCCCGCGCGTGTGGGAAGCGATGGAGCGGGACCTTGCCCATCCGGCGCTGGCCCCGGTGGCCGCCTGGTTCGATGCCAACATCCCGGCCGACGTCCGCGCGCGGCGGGGGAGCGGATTGGGATGAGCAAGCTCGCCAGCGACACCGCGATGGTCATGGCCGCCGGTCTCGGCAAGCGGATGCGGCCCCTGACCTCCACCCGGCCCAAGCCGATGGTGAAGGTGTGGGGCAAGCCGCTGATCGACCATGCGCTGGACCGGCTCGACGCTGCCGGGGTCGCGAAGGCAGTGGTCAATGTCCACTACATGCCGGATTCGCTCGAAGCGCACGTGCTGGCCCGCAAGACGCCGCAATGCCTGATTTCGGACGAGCGGGAACTGCTGCTGGAAACCGGCGGCGGGATGGTGAAGGCGCAGCCGTTGCTGCCCGACCCATTCTATTGCCTCAACAGCGACAATCTCTGGCTGGACGGGCCTGTGGACTGCTTCCGCCAGCTTTCGGACCTGTGGGATGCGGCGGCGATGGACGCGCTGTTGCTGATGGTGCCCCATGCCGGTGCGCGCAATTATCGCGGGTGGGGCGATTTCCACCTCGATCCGCTGGGCCGGGTCAGCCGCCGCCGCAACGGGCGGGTCGCGCCTTTCATCTACACCGGCATCCAGCTCGTTTCGCACCGCCTGCTGCGCGATGCGCCCGAAGGCCCGTTTTCGACCAATGTCCTGTGGGACCGGGCGATTGCGGACGGCCGCCTGTTCGGCACGACATTCACCGGCGAATGGTTCGAAGTGGGCGATCCCGGCGCGGTCGCGGCCACCGAAGCCGCCCTGACCAGTGGCTGAGCGTAGCGGCCCCAAGGTCTATTCGATTGCTGCCCATCGCGGCTTTGCCGATGCGCTGGTGGCCGGATTGCTGCCGCGTTACGGCGAGCCGGAAGTGGGCCTTGCCCGCCTGACCCTGCTGCTGCCCAGCCAGCGCGCCGCGCGCACGATGAGCGAGGCGTTCATCCGCCTTGCCGGGGAAGAAGGGAGTGCGGGCCTCCTGATGCCGCGCATGGCGGTGGTGGGCGATCTCGACCTCGACGAGACGCTCGGCCCGCTGCTCGACCCGATCGGTGCGGGGGCGGACATCCCGCCCGCCGCCGATCCGACCCGCCGCTGGCTGCGCGTGGCGCAGTTGATTGCCGAAGAAGGCGGGGATTCCGCTCCGAAAGGCGCCGCCCTGCTGCGGCAGGCGCAACAGCTCTGCCGGACGATGGACCGCCTGCTGGTGGAGGACGTCGGGCCCGAACAGTTGTTGCAGGAACCGGTCGTCGGGATCGTTGGCGAACAGGCCGCTCACTGGGCCGAATCGACCAAGCTGTTCCTGAAAGTGCAGCATCGCTGGCTGGACGAGCTGCAACGGCGCGGGGAGCTCGATGCGGCGGCGCGGCGCAACCGGTTGTTCGACCATGCCGCGCGCCGCTGGAAGGAATGCCCGCCCGCAACGCCCGTGGTCGCTGCCGGTGTGACCAGCGCGGCTCCGGCGCTGGCCCGGTTGCTGCGCGTGGTGTCGGAATTGCCGCAAGGGGCAGTGATCTTGCCCGATTTCGACCTCGCGCTGGACGATGCAGTGTGGGGCGAACTGGGCTGTGCAGGGGCACCGGCAGAGCCCGGCGGGCCGCCTTTTGCGCGCAACGATGCGGTCACCCACCCGCAGTACCACCTCAAATTGCTGCTCAACCGCATGGGTGTCGCGCGCGGCGAAGTCCGGCCATGGCACCGCGCGGGCATGGCCGCCGCCCCGCCGGAGCGCAGCCACGCGATTTCCAGCCTGTTCCTGCCGCCGAGGGCAAGCGCGGGCTGGGCCGACCTGCCGCCCGAAAAGCGCCGCCTTGCGCGCGTGCGGCTGATGGAAACGGCCAGCCCGGAGGAAGAGGCGCAAGCGATCGCCCTGCTGATGCGCGAGGCGCTGGAAGTGCCCGAACGGCGTGTCGCCCTCGTGACGCCCGACCGGGGGCTGGCGGGGCGGGTTACCGCGCATCTCAGGCGCTGGCATGTCGAGGCCGACGACACGGCAGGCCGCGCCTTGTCGCAGACACCCGCCGGCCGCCTGTTCCTGCTGCTGACCGAAGTCATGGCGGAACATGCGGCGCCGGTGCCGCTTTGCGCATTGCTGGAGCATCCGCTGGCGGGCGCGGGGGAAGGGCGCGCGCAATGGCTGGAAAGTGCCCGCGCGCTCGAACTGCGCCTGCGTGGACCGCGCCCGGAACCGGGGCTGGCGCCATTGCGGGCGGAAGTCGCGGCGCTGGCGCGCGAGGACAAGGGCGTGCAAGCCTGGTGGGATGGCGTGGAAGCGATCCTTGCGCCGCTGCTGCCCGCCGACGTGGCCGAGCCTCTATCGCTCGCTGCCCAGATCGACGCGCTGGCCGCTGCGGGCGAAGCCCTGTGCGGTATCGGCCTGTGGGGGCGGGAGGATGGCCGTGCGCTGTCCGCCCTGGTCGAGGATCTGCGCGCCCGCGCCGAAGAAGTCGGCACCGTTCTGGAGCCGCTGGCCCTGCCGGCCGTGCTGCGCGATGCGATGGATCAGGTCGCGGTGCGTCCGCCCTATGGCGGGCATCCGCGCGTCGCGATCTACGGTCTGCTCGAATCACGCATGAGCCGGGCGGAACTGGTCATTTGCGGCGGGCTGAACGAGGGGAGCTGGCCGCAGCCGCCGGGCCCCGATCCGCTCTTGCCGCCTGCCGTCCTGCGCGCGCTGGGCGTGCCGGGGGCGGATTTCCGCATCGGCCTTGCCGCGCACGATCTCGCCGGAGCGCTCGGAGCGCCCGACGTGGTGCTCAGCCGGGCGCAACGCGATGCCGATGGTCCGGCGATTCCGTCGCGCTTCCTCTTGCGCGTGCGGGCCCTGCTGGGCGAGGACCTGCTCAAGCCGCATGGCGAGGCGGAAGCAGTCGCACTGGCCCGGGCGCTCGATTATGCTGCTCCCACGCCGCCTTACGAGCGGCCCGAACCCATGCCCGATGCCGAACAGCGCAATGTCGACCTCGCGGTGACTGCGCTCGACCGGCTGCGGGGCGATCCCTACCAGTTCTATGCCAGTGCGATCCTGCGCCTGCGCGCACTCGATCCGCTCGATGCCGAACCGTCGCCCGCGTGGCAGGGCACCGTGGCGCACAAGATCCTGGAAACCTGGCACGAGGAGGGCGGGGCCCTGCGCCCGATCGCCGAGCGCGTGCTGGACGAAGAGAATGCCCACCCGCTGATGCGCGGGCTGTGGCGGCCACGCTTGCTGGCGGCGCTGGACTGGATCGAAGCCGAGATGGAACGCCTGCCCGAACGGGAACTCGTGGCGGTGGAACGGAAAGGTGAAATGACCGTGGACGGCGTGCGCATCCATGGCCGGGCCGACCGCATCGACCGTTTCGCGAATGGTGAGCTGGCAGTGGTCGATTACAAGACCGGCGGGCCGCCGTCGGCCGCGATGGTGGAGAAGGGCTTCGCACTCCAGCTCGGGCTGATCGGGCTCATGGCCAAGGCGAACGGCATTGCGGGCGTTTCCGGCACGCCGACCCATTTCGAATACTGGTCGCTCGGCAAGGACCGCAAGAGCGAGACCGGCTTCGGCTATCGTATCGAACGGGTTGCAGAAGGCCGTAAGAAAGGATTGAAAAGAGAGGAATATCTGGAGAAGACACTGGAGTTCCTGCACGATGCCATTGGCCGGTGGATCAAGGGTGACGACCCGTTCACCGCGCGGCTCAATCCCGACTTTCCCGGCTATGCCGACTATGACCAGTTGATGCGGCTCGACGAGTGGCAAGCGCGCGCGGACGATCTTGCGGCTGACGGGGAGGGCGCGGCGTGAGCGGCAAGGTCTTCCCCCTCCACGGCAACCAGCGGCACGCGGTCGATCCGGCGGAATCGGTCTGGCTTTCGGCATCCGCCGGAACCGGCAAGACGCAGGTGCTGTCGGCGCGGGTGCTGCGCCTGCTGTTGCAGCCCGGGGTGGAGCCTTCGCAGATTCTCTGCCTGACGTTCACCAAGGCGGGCGCGGCGGAAATGGCGGTGCGCGTCAACGAAGTGCTCGCCAACTGGGTGCGCATGAGCGAGACGGCGCTGGGGCACGACCTTGCCGCCATCGGCGCGGACAATGGCCCGGAAACCCGCGCGCGGGCGCGGACGCTGTTTGCCAGCGTGCTCGATTGTCCGGGCGGCGGGCTGCGGATCGATACGATCCATGCCTTTGCCCAGTGGCTCCTGGCGACATTCCCGACCGAAGCGGACCTCGCGCCGGGTTCGCGTGCGATGGAGGACCGCGAACGGGACCTGCTCGCCCATGAAGTACTGGCCGAAATGCTGTTCGAAGCGCAGCAGCACGGCGACAGCGAGACCCTTGCCGCGATCGAGGACATGAGCCTCAAGAAAGGCCCTGACGCCGTGCAGGCATGGCTGATGCGCTGTGCCGCCGCCGGGGAATTGTGGTTCGGCGCCGGTGCATGGCAGCCGCCGCTGCGTCCGCGGGTGTGCCGCCTGCTGGGGCTCGAAAGCGACGCGAGCGCGGCGGATGCGGCGGCGCTCTGCGCGGACGGCACGTTCGATGTCGCATCCCTGCGCCAGTGCATGGCGGTGAACCAGGCGTGGACCGCCAGGACCGGGCAGGAGAACGCGGCGGCGATCGCCGAGTGGCTGGCATCCGGTCCGGCCGGGCGGTTGGAAGGGATCGATGCCCTTTTCGCCGTATTCCACACGCAGAAGGGGGACCTGCGCGCCTCCAAGTCGCAGGACAAGATCGACCCGGCCTATCCCGGCTACGTCTCCCGCGTGGCGGACAGCATCCAGCGCGTGCGCGATTTGCTCGCCATGGTCGAACTGGCCGATTTCCTCGCCCCGGCGCTGACCTTGGGACGCAAGTTCGCCCTTGCCTGGGACGAGGCCAAGGCGCGCGAAGGTTTCGTCGATTTCGACGACCAGATCCGCCGTGCGGCGGCGCTGCTCCAGCGCAGCGATATGGCGGACTGGATCCGCTACAAGCTCGACCGGCGGTTCGACCATGTGCTGATCGACGAAGCGCAGGACACCAATGCCGAACAATGGGCGATCATCTTCGCACTGATCGACGACTATTTCGCCGGCGACAGCGCGCGCGACGGGATCATGCGCACGGTCTTTACCGTGGGCGACTACAAGCAGGCGATCTTCCGCTTCCAGGGCACCAGCCCGGAAAACTTCGAGGCCGCGCGCCAGCGGGTGCGGCGGGAAATGGCGGCTTCGGCGCGCAATGCCCCGGATTTGCACGATTATCACGAGGCGCGGACGCTCAAGGAGTACGGCCTTGGCCAGTCGTTCCGTACGGCTGCGCATGTGCTCGAATTCGTCGATGCCGCGATTGAGCGGATCGGGTGGGAACGCTTCGGCCTGAAGGACAAGGCGGAACCCCATGTCGGGCAGGACCGCCCCGGCCTTGTCGCGCTCTGGCCGCCGGTCGGCGGGGAGGACGATGGCGAGGAATCATCGGACGAGAGCGACGAAGGCGCGGAAAGCTGGCTTTCGCGGCCCGACCGGCAACTGGCCGACCGTATCGCGCGGCAGGTCCGGCAATGGATGGACCATGGCTTCCCGCTGATGAAGGGCGCGCACCGCAATGCCGGGCCGGGCGACGTCATGGTGCTGGTGAGGAAGCGCAAGGAACTGGCGGGGCTGATCGTCGCGCGGCTCCATGCGGCGGGCGTGCCGGTGGCCGGGGTCGACCGCTTGCGGCTCGGCGCGCCGCTGGCGGTGAAAGACCTGATGGCGGCGATCCGTTTCGCCGCGCAGCCATTCGACGACCTGAACCTTGCGAACCTGCTCGTCTCTCCGCTTGTCGGGTGGAGCCAGCAGCAATTGCTCGACCATGCCTGGCGGCCCAGGAATGTGCGCCTGTGGGATCACTTGCGGGCCTCCGCCGATGCCGAAGCGCGCGCGGCGCTGGTACTCCTGCTCGACCTGCTCGCGCGGGCCGATTTCGAACCGCCGCAAGCGCTCCTGCACTGGTTGCTGATCGGCCCGTGGCAGGGGCGGCGCAAGCTGGTCGCACGGCTCGGGAGCGAGGCGAACGATCCGATCGACGAACTGCTCAACGCCGCCCATGCCTATGCCAGCGCGCTGACGCCCAGCCTGCAGGGCTTCATCCAGTGGTTCGACGCGGGCGAGGGCGAGTTGAAGCGCGAGGCCGATGCCGCCAAGGGCATGGTCCGGGTGATGACCGTCCACGGTTCCAAGGGGCTGCAGGCACCGATCGTGATCCTGGCCGACGCGGCGGGCAATCCCGACGCTAGCCCGGCGCGCGGACTGGCGCTGGACGAGGTGCCCATCGGTGGCGGAAAGCCGCTCACCGTGCCGCTGCCGGGCCTGACGAAGGAACAGAAGGTCGGCCCGATCGCCGCGGCCGAAATCGAAGTCCTGCGCGAGGAGCGGGAGGAGCACTGGCGCTTGCTTTACGTCGCCATGACCCGCGCGGAAGAGGCGCTGTTCATTGCCGGATCGCTCGGCCCGCGCGACCGGGGCGTCCCGGCGCAGGACAGTTGGTACGCGCAGCTTTCCCCCTTGTTCGAAAGCGAACCGGCCGCCGATCCGATCTGGGGGACAAGGCGCGAATGGGGCGCGCTGCCGCCGCCCGCGCCGGAGCAGGCGGCGCCCGTGGCGGCCGAACGTCCGGCATTGCCCGAATGGGCGGTCCGGCCCATCGGGCCCGAACCGCGTCCGCCGCGCCCCCTGGCCCCGTCCGCCGCGGGCGAGGACGAGTCCGCCGATCCGCCCCTGCCGCCGGGCACCCGGGCGGAGGCCGCGCGGCGCGGCGTGCTGGTGCACCGGTTGCTGGAAAGGCTGCCGGAACTGCCGGGCGATGCGCGCGAAGCGGCCGGGCGCACATGGCTGGCCGCAAACGCGGGCGACCTGGCGGAGGGCCTGCGGGAGGAAATGCTGGTCTCCGCGCTCGCCGTGCTGGCCATGCCCGAATGGGCGGGCGTGCTGGCGGCCGAAGCGCTGGCCGAAGTGCCGATCGCCGCGACGGTCGGCGGGCAGGTGATCGCCGGGACGATCGACCGCCTGCTGGTGACGCCGAACATGGTGACGATCGTCGATTTCAAGACTACGCGCCGCCCGCCGGAACGCACGGAGGATATTCCGCAAGGCACGCTCCGCCAGATGGCCGCTTATGCCGCCGCGCTGGAGGCGATCTATCCCGGCCGCACGGTGCGGGCGGCGGTGCTCTACACTCATGCGCCGGTGCTGCTGCCGCTCTCGCCGGACGTGCTGGCGGCCAACAAGCCGGAATTGCAGGCCGCGCAATAATCCTTTCCACCTGCGTATTGCCTTCGCCGGACGGCATCCTAGATTGGCGCCCGAACAAAGGAGTCTCACATGCCCACGAAAGCCGTCACCGACGCGAGTTTTGCCGACGATGTCCTTAATTCCGACAAGCCCGTGCTGGTCGATTTCTGGGCGGACTGGTGCGGCCCGTGCAAGATGATCGGACCCGCTCTGGAAGAAATCTCCGACGAACTGGCCGACAAGGTGACCATCGCCAAGATGGACATCATGGAAAACACCAACATTCCCGGCCAGATCGGCGTGCAGTCGATCCCGCTGATGGTGCTGTTCAAGGATGGCCAGCCGGTCGCCCAGAAGCTCGGCGCCGCGCCGAAGAGCCAGCTCAAGGGCTGGCTGGAATCGGTTCTCTAAAGCGCTTCCATCCGCGCGGCGAGTTCGTCCCACAGGGCCGGGCTCGCCGCGCCGATCAGCCCGGGGCGGGCATGGCCGTCCACGCGATAGGGCGAGCCGTCGTTCCGGGCCGCCTTGCCGCCCGCTTCGTTGAGGAACAGCACGCCCGCGGCATGATCCCACGGCAGTGTGCGCTCGAAAATCGACACGTCGTTCTGTCCCAGCGCGAGCCGGGGATATTGTTCCGCCGCACAGCGCGGGATGTCGACCAGCCGGTAATGCGGCGCGATGTGTTCCTTCACCTGCTCGCGCCGGGCCGGGGCCATGAACAATAGCGAGATTGCGGCGACCGGCGGCGTCTCCCCGGTGGTGCGGGCCGTCACCTGCTCTCCGTCCACGAAGGCGCCCTTGCCCTTTGCCGCATGGCAGAAACGCCCGCTCAGCGGGTCGTAGATCCACCCGGCGACTGTTTCCCCGCCGTCGGCCAGCGCGACGATGATCCCGAATGGCGGCGAGCCATGGGCGAAGTTGTGCGTGCCGTCGAGCGGATCGATGATCCAGCACGGGCCGCCGAGCCGTTCGAGCACCGATGCGTCCGCGTGGGCCGCTTCCTCGCCGACCACCGGAACGCCGGGGGCGAGCCGGGTGAGCGCTTCGGTCAGGAACTCCTCGGTCTCGTGATCGGCAACGGTGACGAGGTCGTCCTTGGCTTTCTCGATCACGTGGTGATCGGCCAGGTTGCGGTAACGCGGCAGGATGGCGCGTTCCGCCGCGAAGCGCAGCAGGTCGCGGATTTCGTCGTCGAGCGCGCTCATCGGCGTGCCCTCACGAACGGTAGTCGGCGTTGATCGAGATGTAGCCGTGGGTCAGGTCGCAAGTCCACACCGTGGCGCTGCCGTCGCCAAGGCCGAGGTCGACTTCGATGCTGATGTCCTGACCCTTGAGGTGTTCGGCCACCGGCGTTTCGTCGTAATCGGCAAGCGGCAGGCCTTCGCGCGCGGCCCAGACGCCGCCGAAACCGATCGACAGCTTGTCGCGGTCGGCCGGTTCGCCGGCCTTGCCCACGGCCATGACCACGCGGCCCCAGTTCGCGTCCTCGCCCGCGATGGCGGTCTTCACCAGCGGCGAGTTGGCAATCGCCAGCCCGACCCGCCGCGCGCTTTCGTCGGAAACCGCGCCGGAAACCCTGACCGCGATGAACTTCTGCGCCCCTTCGCCGTCGCGCACCACGAGATGGGCAAGCTGGCGGCAGACTTCCTCCAGCGCGGCGGCGAAAGCGTCGGAACCCGGACAGCCGGAGCAATTGATCCTGGGATTGCCGGCCTTGCCCGTTGCGAACGCCAGCACCGTGTCGCTCGTCGACGTGTCACTGTCGACCGTGATGCAGTTGAAGGTCCCGGCCGTCGCGGCCGAGAGCAGTTCCTGGAGGTAGCCGGGGGCGATCGCGCAATCGGTGAAGATGTAACCCAGCATGGTCGCCATGTCGGGCGCGATCATGCCGCTGCCCTTGATGACCCCGGCCAGTGTCACCGTCTTTCCGCCGACAATCGCCTGGGCCATGGCGCCCTTGGCGAAAGTGTCGGTCGTGCCGATGGTGTTGGCCACTTCTTCCCAGGTGCAGGGTTCGGCATGGAGCGCGGCTTCCACCCCGGCGCGGGCCTTGTCCTTGGGCAGGGGCACGCCGATCACGCCGGTGGAGGAGACGAAGACCTCGTCCATGGTGCATTCGATGTGGTCGGCCACCTGTTCCATGATCTGTTCCACCGCCTCGCGTCCGCGATAGCCGGTGAAGGCGTTGGAATTGCCGGCATTGACCACCAGCGCCCGCG
>JAQVEQ010000269.1 GCA_028697875.1 Novosphingobium sp.
CTGCTGCCAGGCGGCGCCGCAGGATCTCGCCGGCGACTGGTTCCGCGCGCCCGAAGGCTGGTCGTGGCAGGGACAGGGCAATCTCGATGCCGCCGGCCTGGTTCCGGTGGACGGCGTGGCACGCGCCGGGGGCACGTTCTGGCACCAGGCCGACATCGAACTGGCAAAGTCGGGGCGTTATGTCCTCGATTTCCGCAATACCAGCATCATCGGGCACTTCCGCCACATCGTGCTGGATGCGCAGGGCAAGGTGCTGTTCGACATGCGGGGCGGCATCCGCTACGCGGACGACGCGCATTTCCCGCTCCGCCACGGCCGCGAAATCGAACTGCCAGCCGGCCGCTACCGCGTCCTGACCGAGCTCGACGCACCCTTCTTCCTGCTCCAGCCCTCGCCCTACCTTGATACGCTGGCGCACTACCGCGTCGCCATCTCGCCCGGCAACGCGCTGACGCTCGTCTGCCTGGGCATGCTGCTCGGCCTGATGATCTATTACGGCGTGCTCGCGGCGGTGCGCTGGCGGCAGGCGGAGGCCATGTACGCCGTCTTCATCCTGGGGAACTACCTGTTCAACGGCATGGCGCTCCAGGTGTTCCCCCAGCTTCTCGGGCTGCACTGGCTCTACCTGGTCAGCATTCCCATCCTCATTTCCAACTGCGCCTACGTGCTGTTCGTCACCAGCCTGCTGGAAATCCGGCCGGACACGCATCCGCGCCTCTTCTATGCCGGCCGGGTGGCGCTCGCCGTGCTCGTCGGCCTGATCCTGGTTGCCGCACTGCTGCCCAACTGGTCGCTGGAAATCTGCCGTTTCGGGGTGGCCGTCTTCCTCACCTACGGCTTGACGGCCGGCATCCTGCGCAGCCGGGAAGGCAACGTTTCCGCGCGCTTCTATCTGTATGCCATCGCCGCCTTCTTCGTGCTCGGCATGGTGACGATCACCGCTAGTTCCTTCGACGGGGTCTACACCCTGCACATCGAGCACCTGGGGCTGCTGTCGGCGTCCATCGAAATGGTGCTGCTCTCCCTCGTGCTCGCCTACCAGTTCGGGGAACTGTACTGGGAAAAGGAAAACGCCCTCGCCAATCTCGAGCGGAGCATCCAGATGGCGCGCACCGACGCCCTCACCGGCCTGCCCAACCGCCTCGCCCTCGACATCAGCCTGGCCGGCCTGCCGGCGCAGGGCAGCCTGACCTTCATCGACCTTGACGGCCTCAAGTTCTACAACGATACATTCGGGCACGAGCGCGGCGACGATCTGCTGCGCACCTTCGCCCGGCAGCTTTCGCTGCAACTGGCGCAGGACGCCACCACGATCACCACCGCCTACCGGCTGGGCGGCGACGAATTCGCCGTCACCTGCGCAAACGGCGACCTCAACCTGGTCGGCAACGCCATCGCCGCAACCATCGCCAACATGCGTGCGGAAGGCTTCGAGTTCGCCGGTGCCAGTTTCGGTTCGGTGCACATGCACGAGAGTCCGGTCCGCAACCAGGTCAAGCACATGGCGGATGAGCGCATGTACGAGGACAAATGGCGGCGCGGCGCCAGGAGGCGGGCCGCGAACGGCGGGGGCCCCTGAGCCGCGCTCCGCCCGCCGCCGCGGGGCAGGCGGGGCGGAGCAGCATGGCCGCAAAGACGATCATCCCGAGTTTCTCCCTCAACCGAACGGAAGGAATCCCCGATGCAACGTATTTCCGGTTTGCTGTGGCCCATCGTCGTCTCCCTTCTGCTGCCCCTCGCCGCGGCCTGGTTCGCCTACCCCGACACCCATCTGCCGCCCGGCTTCGGCGTCTTCCCGCCGCTGTTCGTCGCGGACCCGCCCGGCTTCAACCTGGCCGTCTTCATCGTCGTGGGCCTGGCGGAGCTGGCGTTCGTGTTCTTCCTGTTCTTTCCGCAGTATTTCGGCTTCCGCGTTCCGGTGCCGCCGCCGCGCCCGGCGCCGGCGCGCTTTCCGTTCTGGTTCTGGCCGGGCGTCGCGGGGACGCTGTTCTTCTGGTGGCTGATGTGGGCGCGTCCGACGTCCGCACCCTTCGGCGATCTCGTCCATTACGCCTTCACGCCCCTGTGGTGGAGCTTCATCGTCGCCCTGGACGGCCTGGTCCATCGCCTGAGCGGGGGCTACTCCCTGCTCGCGGCACGCCCGCAGACCGTGCTCGTCAGCGCCGTGGTCTCCCTGGTGGGCTGGTGCTACTTCGAATACCTCGACTACTTCGCCCTGGGCAACTGGTACTACCCGTACAGCGACCAGATCCCGGGACTCGGCCACACCACGGTCGTGGTCGTCTTCCTCCTCGCCTACACCACGGTCTGGCCTGTGATCTTCGAGTGGTACACGCTCCTCAACGCCTTTCCCGCACTGGCCACCCGCTTCACCGACGGCCCCAGGGTCGCCCTGCCCGGCGGCCCGCTGCTGTGGGAGGGGCTCCTGCTGATCGCCGCCATGGTGTTCTTTCCCTACCCGTTCTTCTGGGTGACCTGGATCGGGCCGCTCCTGCTCCTGTCGGGCCAGCTCATCCGCAAGAACGTGTGGACGCCGTTCGCCGCCGTTGCCCAGGGCAACTGGGGACCGCTGATCCTGATGGCGCTGGCCACGCTCTTCAACGGCTTCGTCTGGGAACTGTGGAACTGGGGCAGCGCCCACCCGCAGCAGCCGGTCGCCAATCCCAACTACTGGCTGTACGACATCCCCTACGTGAACGTCATCCACCTGTTCGCCGAAATGCCGCTGGAAGGCTACTTCGGCTACCTGCCCTTCGGCGTGCTCGCCTGGGTGATGTTCATCTGGCTGGGCGAGTTGTTCGGCTTCGATACCGGGCTGCTGCCGCCCGCCCGGCAAGGCGCCGGCTCACCAGCGCCGGCCGAGCATGACGTGTAGGAAGACCGCCTCGTTGCGCAGCTCGGCTTCGCCGAACAGCGGACTGCTGTAGTTGGCCTTGACCGGCAGCAGGTACTCGATGCCGCCGGTCAGCGTCCACTCCGGGCCGAGCCGCTTCGCCGCGCCCAGGGTGAGATGGTGTTCCAGGTGCCCGGCGAGCAAGGGGCTGGCGTTCTTTTCCGGGATCGGACTCTTGCCGTAGTTGTGGCCGGCGTAATAGGTGGTCTGTCGGTCGGGGCGGTAGGCGAGGCCGGTGGCGAACACCCACTGGTTCCGCCAGTCGGCCGGGGCGACCAGTTCGTAGACGCCCGGCGCCGCGGCGTTCGCCGGCCGGGTGGCGCGCAAGGTGACGGTCTTCACCGCGTCAGCCCAGTTGATCCAGTTGAGCTCGAAGGACAGGAGCCAGCGGGAGGACGGCTCGAAGGCCACGCCCAGGCCGATTTCCCGCGGCAGCGCGAAGCC
>JAQVEQ010000270.1 GCA_028697875.1 Novosphingobium sp.
TATCGCGGTGTTGCGGGAAGCCGAGTGAGCGGAGCGGAAGGCCCGCCCGAATGAAGCTCATATCGTCATTCCAGCCCTTCGGCAGGCCGGCTAAGCCAGCCGCTCAGGATAAACTACCCTTAGGGCAGGCTGGGATCTTTCGCGGAAGCGCGCAATTGCCTGAGATGCCAGCTTTCGCTGGCATGACGATCAGGTGGCCAGTCTGGCCGCCGTTTCCCTGATAAGCGCGATCATGTTGGGCACCCCCTGGGTGCGGTTGGAACTGAGCTGCTTCTTCAGCTCGAACGGCTCCAGCGCGGCCAGTATGTCCATGTCCGCCACTTCCGCCGCCGGCTTGTCCTGAACCGCCGACAGGACCAGCGCGACAATCCCCTTGGTGATCGCGGCATTGCTGTCGGCCAGGAAATGCAGCTTCTCGCCATCCTGCGTGGGATAGATCCAGACCGCCGCTGAGCAGCCGCGAACCAGCGTCGCGTCGGTCTTCAGCGCGGTGGGCATCTCCTCCAGTTCGCGGCCGAGTTCGATCAGCAGGCGATAGCGCTCGTCGCCTTCGAGGAATTCGTATTCTTCGCGGATGTCGTCGAGGCTGCGCATGGCGGGCCATGTAGTCGAAGCGCCGGGCCGCACAAGCCCGCATCGCATGTTTAGCATTCTTCAACCGCTTTCCGGGAAGAAGGGGACGGAATCGGAGATCGGGGCGGGGCGTGCGGTGAATTCTATTCGTATTCTCTTCAAGGTGATCGGCGCCGTCTTCGTGATCGGCATGATAGCGATCGGGATCGGCGGCACCTATCTGGAGCGCAATCCGGAAGAAGCGGCCGCCTATGCCGTGGCGACGATGGGCGTGGACAGCGATGCCGGCATGCTGGACCAGGCGGGCCAGATGATCGACAATTACGGCGATGCGCGCCGGGTGATCGCGGATGCCAAGAGCGCGGAAAGCGAATATCGCGTGCGCCGGGCGCAACGGGCCGCCACGGCAGAGGGCTGGGGCGAGGAATCCGCCACCGGGCAGGACTGGAGCGACCAGGCTTCGGCCTCTTCCGACTATTTCGTGGACTAGTCTCTTGCGCCGGTCGCTCCGGCGATTTGACTTGCATCCGCTCCTGTTTGCGCCTAAACAGACGCCCATCCCGACATTGTGAAGCAACGTTCGGGCCGGCGCCGGAAGGGGCCGGCGCCAAACTGCTTTGCCATGATGTCGGCTTTTGGAGTTGGCATGGCGAATATCGCGCGCATTACGGAGGTGATCGAGCCGGAGGTGAAGGCCTTGGGCTTCCAACTCGTGCGCGTGAAGATGCTCGGTTCCGAAGCCGGGGACGAGCCGGCCCTGCAGATCATGGCGGAAGATCCGGCGACCGGGCAGTTGCTGATCGAGCAATGCGCCGAACTTTCCCACCGCGTTTCCGACCGGCTCGACGAGCTGGAGGAACGGGGCGAGGTCCTGGTCGAAGGCGCCTACCGCCTCGAAGTCTCCTCGCCGGGGATCGACCGTCCCTTGACCAGGCTCAAGGATTTTGCCGACTGGGCAGGGCATGAGGCCAGGATCGAACTCGTCGAGTTGCTGGATGGTCGTAAGCGCTACCGTGGCGATCTGGCCGGAGTCGACGAGGCGGGCGAGATCGTCTCCATCACCGATGATGGAAATACCTATTCCGTGCCGTTCGGCGCGATTGCCAGCGCGAAGCTGGTGCTGACCGACCGGCTGATTGCCGCCACCCGTCCGCTGGATGCGAGCGGCGCCGATGAAATTCTCGAAGTAGAGGAAGGCTGAAGAACCGATGAGCAGTGCGATTTCCGCCAACAAGGCAGAGCTGCTTGCGATCGCCAATGCGGTCGCCACCGAGAAGATGATCGACAAGGCGATCGTCATCGAGGCGATGGAGGAAGCGATCCAGAAATCGGCGCGCAGCCGGTATGGCGCGGAGAACGACATCCGCGCCAAGCTCGATCCGCGCACCGGCGACCTGCGCCTGTGGCGCGTGGTCGAGGTGGTCGAGACGGTCGAGGACTATTTCAAGCAGGTCGATCTCAAGCAGGCGGAGAAGCTGGACGCCAACGCCAAGCTGGGCGATTTCATCGTCGATCCGCTGCCGCCGGTCGATCTCGGGCGTATCGACGCGCAGTCCGCCAAGCAGGTGATCTTCCAGAAGGTCCGCGATGCGGAGCGCGAGCGCCAGTATGAAGAGTTCAAGGACCGTGCGAGCGAGATCATCACCGGCGTTATCAAGTCGGTCGAATTCGGCCATGTGATCGTCAATCTCGGCCGGGCCGAGGGCGTCATCCGCCGCGATCAGCAGATCCCGCGCGAAGCCGCTCGCGTGGGCGAGCGGGTGCGCGCGCTTATCATGAAGGTGGAACGCAACAATCGCGGTCCGCAGATATTCCTGTCGCGCGCCCATCCCGAATTCATGAAGAAGCTGTTCGCGCAGGAAGTGCCCGAGATCTACGACGGCATCATCGAGATCAAGGCGGCCGCGCGCGATCCGGGCAGCCGCGCCAAGATCGGCGTCATCAGCCATGACAGCTCGATCGACCCGGTCGGCGCCTGCGTCGGCATGAAGGGGTCCCGCGTCCAGGCGGTCGTGCAGGAACTGCAGGGCGAGAAGATCGATATCATTCCCTGGAGCGAGGATACCGCGACCTTCGTCGTCAATGCGCTCCAGCCCGCCACCGTCAGCCGCGTGGTGATCGACGAGGATGAAGGCCGGATCGAGGTCGTCGTTCCGGACGATCAGCTCAGCCTCGCCATCGGCCGTCGCGGCCAGAACGTCCGGCTGGCGTCGCAGCTCACCGGCAGCGCCATCGACATCATGACCGAGGCCGAATCGAGCGAGAAGCGCCAGAAGGAATTCGCCGAGCGCTCCAAGATGTTCGAGGAAGAGCTGGACGTCGATGAAACCCTGTCCCAGCTGCTGGTGGCCGAAGGCTTCGCCGAGCTGGAAGAGGTCGCCTATGTCCCGCTGGAGGAACTGGCTTCGATCGAAGGCTTCGACGAGGAACTGGCCGAGGAGCTGCAGAGCCGCGCCAACGAGGCGCTGGAACGCCGCGAGGAAGCCGCGCGGCAGGAACGTCGCGGCCTTGGCGTGGAAGATGCCCTGGCGGAGATTCCCCACCTGACCGAGGCGATGCTCGTCACGCTCGGCAAGGCGGGAATCAAGACTCTCGACGACCTTGCCGATCTTGCGACCGACGAGCTTATCGCGCGCAAGCGGGCGGAGCAGCGCCGCCGCGAAAATTCGCCTCCGCGCCGTTCGCAGCGCGAGGACAACAAGGGCGGTGTGCTCGGCGAATACGGCCTGACCGAGGAACAGGGCAACTAGATCATCA